>SFHY01000107.1 GCA_004556255.1 Lactobacillus delbrueckii | reverse complement strand
ACGCGGATTGATTTTTGTTGTTTTTTGCAAGAACTTTCGCTGTTTTTTCCCAATCCGACCGCAAAATAGCTTATGATGTTAATGGAGTAAATAAGCAAGCGGAAACACAATCGAAGGTGCAAAGGAGACTAAATGCAAATGGCAGAACCATTATTTTTGGAGCCAGTTTTTCATGAAAAAATCTGGGGCGGCACTGGCCTGCGCGATGAGTTTGGCTATGACATTCCCAGCGACCATACCGGTGAAGCTTGGGCGATTTCAGCCCACCCGCATGGCCCGGCAACGATCAAGAACGGCCCTTACCAGGGGATGAAGCTGAACGAACTCTGGGACCAGCACCGGGAACTTTTCGGCAACGCTAAAGGTGACGTCTTCCCGCTTCTAACCAAGATTTTGGACGCCAACCAAGACCTGTCCGTCCAAGTACACCCGGACAATGAATACGCCAGAATTCACGAAGGGGAGCTGGGCAAGACCGAATCCTGGTACGTGATCAAGGCCAAGCCAGGCGCCAAGCTCTACTACGGCCACAATGCCCAGACCCGGGAAGAATTCGCCGAAATGGTGAAAAAAGGGGAATGGAAGAAGCTCTTGCGGACCGTCTCAGTGCATGAAGGGGACTTCTTCTACGTGCCACATGGCATGGTGCACGCTGTCGGCAGCGGCATCATGGTTTTGGAAACCCAGCAGTCCAGCGACACCACCTACCGGATGTACGACTTCGACCGGGTAGACAAGAAGACCGGCAAGCTGCGCCAGCTCCACTTGCAGCAGTCAATCGACACGGTGCAAGTGCCGTTTGAGATGCCAAAGCTGAACCACGAGGAATGGGATGTTGGCGACGTTCACGTGACCCAGTTTGTCATGGCGGAATATTTCGGCGTCTTCAAGCTGGATGTTCACGGCAAGGGCGACTTTGAGATCAAGGATGGCAAGTACCGCTTGCTGTCAGTTTTGGACGGGGCTTGCGACTTGACGGTCGACGGGCAGACTTATCCGCTGAAAAAAGGTGATCATCTGATTCTGCCAACGACGATTTCCTGTTATACTTTAGATGGTCAAGCAACGATTATCGCTTCCAAACCAGGCGATGAAGCTTAAAAGACAAAATCGAGAGTTAACAGAAGCATAGGTGAGAATATGACAGATATTTTTGTAGGCAGTATTGAAGCCGGTGGCACCAAGTTTATCTTGGGCGTGCAAAACGTGGAAACTGGGGAAACGGTAGCAACCAAGCGGGTGCCAACCACGACTCCGGGGGAAACTCTGGAAGCCTGCCGGGACTTCTTCAAGGAGAACCCGGTCAAGGCTATCGGGATCGGCTCATTTGGCCCGATCGACATCGACCCGAAGTCAGCAACTTTTGGCTACATTTCCAAGACCCCCAAGGCTGGCTGGTCAAATACAGAATTGAAGGGCTACTTTGAAAAGGAACTGGACGTGCCAGCCGTTTTGACGACTGACGTCAACGCTTCCTGCTACGGGGAATACATTGCCCGTGGCCGGGATGATGAAAAGACCTACCTTTACATCACCATCGGGACTGGCGTTGGGGCTGGAGCTATCCAGCAAGGCCACTTCATCGGCTACACCAACCACTCAGAAATGGGCCACATGCGCATTCCTAAGCGGGCAGACGACAAGTATGAAGGTGGTTGTCCATTCCACCACGATGCCTGCGGCGAAGGCCTGACGGCTGGTCCGACGATCAAGGGCAGAACCGGGATTCCAGGTGAAGACCTGGATCGCAGCCACCCAGTCTTTGATTTGATTTCCTACTACGTGGCAGAGATGCTCTACAACATCTACTTGACCATCCGGCCAGATGTCATGGTTGTCGGCGGGTCAGTCTTGAAAGAAGGCGACATGCCAACGGTCAGAAAGTACTTCGCGGAAATGAACAACGAATACGTTGCCCTGCCGCACCTGGACGAACTGATCGTGCGGCCGATCGTTGCCAACAACGGTTCAGCTACCTTGGGCTGCTTTGAAATGGCCAAGGACCTGCTTAAGTAAAAAGCGGAAAAACAAGATAATAGCACTAAAAAACCAGCTCAAGCGACAGCTTGGGCTGGTTTTGTTATGGATTTTATTCTTGATAATGTTCCGACGTAACGATATACACGAATGAGCTCTTTGCCTGACTGGCCAGCCAGCGCATTCTGATCTTGAATTCCAGGCCGCCGGCTTCATAACTGGCCGAAATTGCCCGGTCCTTCCCCTGGCAGCGGTCCATCTGCTCTAACATGAATTTATCCACGGCCGGTGTCTGGGCAATATTCTCAGCCAGGGACCGATGATTGCTCCCTGTCTCCTCCAATACCCGCTTAAGAGCGTGATTGAAGTAAAAATAGTTTATGTTATCTCCATCTTTTTCAACGATGGCCATCGGCACGTCGATATTTTCACCCAGGCTGGAATTTTGTTCCGCCTGGCTGTGGGTCGGGTTGGACAAAACGTTGACCCGGTCGATCTGGCTGTAGTAGTCGCTCAAGCTGATATCTTCCAGCTGGTCGCCAGCTTTGCCCAGGAACTGCCGCAATTCATCCGGCTGCATGGAAGCCGCGAAGAGGTAGCCCTGCTGGTACTGGCAGCCGATCTCCTTGAGGAAGTCTGACTGGCTCCGGTTCTCGATCCCCTCGCATAAAGTCTCGATGCCCAGCCGCTTAGACATGTCGACGATTTCTGAAATGATGATCTTGCTCTGGGAGTTTTCGGTAAAGTTTTCCAAAAAGCCCATGTCAATCTTCAGCAGGTCAAAGTCGAAGTCCTTCAAGTTGTTCATGCTGGAGTAGCCGCTGCCAAAGTCATCCATCCAAATCTCGTAGCCCAGGTCATGCAGCTGAGCGATAATTTCTTTCAGTTGGTCAGGCGCGCTGGTGGTGACGGACTCCAAAACTTCGATCTTCAGATACTTGCTTGGAATCTGGTACTGGGTCCGGATCTTCTCGATTTCCGCGACAATATCGCAGGAGTTGAAGTCAACTGGTGAGATGTTGACGGAAATCACCGGGATCGGCAGGCCCATCCGCTGGCAGCTTTGCTGCAATTGGCAGACCTGGCGGAAAATCTCCAAATCCAGCAGGTGGATCAAGCGGGCCTCTTCCAGAATCCCGATGAACTGGTCGGGCGGAATTGCCCCCCGTTTAGGGTCATTCCACCGGGCCAGAGCCTCAAAGCTGCGAATCTGCCCGGTCAAGCTGCGGATAACTGGCTGGAAGAAGGGCTTGATATCTCCATCAGCCAGGGCCTGCTTGAAGTTGATCAAGACAAAGTCCCGCCGGTCATAAAAGTCCTGGACTTCCGGCCCGTAGACGCAGTAGACCCGCTGGCGGTCAGATCCGATCAGGCGCATGGCCCGCCGGGCCATGTCGACCGTAGCGATAACGTCCTCTTTGCCGTCCTTGGTCTGGTAGATCCCGGCCTTGATCCCGATAGAGTCGATCGCGGCTACTTTTTCAGCAATGGCCTTGATCTTTTGCTTGGCTTCACTTAGCGGGATGCAGGTTAAAAGGACAAAGTTGTCTTCCGTGTAACGGACTAAGACGTCATCTTCCTGGTTGAAAAAGTCCCGCAAAACCCGGGAAATGGTCCGGAGCAGGTCATCCCCGCCCTGGTAGCCAAAGCGGTCATTGTAGCTGTGCATGCCGGAAATGTTGAACAGGATAACCAGGGGGTGCTGGTTATTCATGGTCATCTTCTTAAGGAAGTTACCCGCGAAATTGTGGAAGTAGTTGGCGTTTGGCAGGCCGGTGATTTCGTCGGTAAAGAAGTTGGCTGCCCGGTCCCCGGTCTTCATGGCCTGCTTTTCAGCGTACATCTTGCTGTCGGCCTGTTTTAAAAGGTCAGCCATGGGGATTTTCTCCTTAGGCAGGTGGATGTAGCCAGTCGCTACCTGCGGAGCAGACTGGAGATGGTCGATCCGGCTGTAGTGGCTGATCCGCTCGCGGGTCAGCTGGACCAGCTTGTCGGCCTGCTTGTCGTCAGTAACCGTGATGACTGCCAAAAATTCGTCACCCCCGTAGCGGCAGACGATCCCGTCATTGCCAGTCTGCAGGACGTCGTCCAGAGCCTGGCCGATAGCCCGGATAGCATTGTCTCCTTCCACGTGCCCGTAGACGTCGTTGACTGATTTAAGCCCGTTCATATCGATCATGAAGAGGTAGTACTGGTCGCTGACGCCCTCTTTCCAGATGTCGTCGATGTATTCCTTGAGGTTCTCCCGGTTTCTCAGCCCGGTCAAGCTGTCGATAGTTGCTTCCTTAATAGAGGAGTTCAGCTGGTAAAGGAAGTTGAAGGTAAAGTAAAAAGTTACCGCGTAAGAGTAAAGCGGCAGGGCTGTCGACAGCATGACTTCAATAAAGCCGAAGACCGTCATCAAGACCGGATAGAAGCTCAAGACCAGGTAGTAGTGGCCTAAGCCGTTCTTCCGGTTGATTAAGGCATTGTAGGCCGTAACCCCGAAGACAAAGGTGGAGTAGCCAATTGGCAAAAGCAGGAAGAGGATGGAAAAGAAGGGGGTAAAGGCATTGATGTCGTTAGCGGAAAAAATCAGATTTGGCGCGAAGAGGGCACAAACAAGGTCAAAAATAGAGATCGCGATCGGCAGGCCCAGAACAATCCGGTTCTGCCGCTTGTCGTCAGCCAGGGGCAGTTCGATCTTGCAGGCAACGAACATCAAGGTAGTATAGCTGAGGATGTTCAGAGTGATCGCCAAACAAAGACTGGCGAAATTGACCAGAGCTGTATTGCTAGGCAGGATGCGGTTCATCATAAGAGT
>SFHY01000106.1 GCA_004556255.1 Lactobacillus delbrueckii | reverse complement strand
TTGTCATGCCCAAAAAACAGAAAAGACACCCATCTAACTTAGATGAGTGTCTCAAAACGGTTCCCCGTTCAAAGTCAATGTCTTAACTTAATGACATTGTGCACGCGCGTGCAGGCCTTTTGGGTTTAAAAATATTGTATATTGTTTTTTAGTCGTTATTGCCTCTACTTGCCGGCTTTTGCCCCTTTTGGCAGGCGGCGGCCAATCAGCCAGACAGCCAGGAGGGCAATGACTGATTCAATGACAATGTAGAGGGCCCGCAACTTGATAGTGGTCCCGCCCAGCCAGACATTGAAGACGATTGAGCCCAAAACCAGGGCAATCATCCAGGTCCATTGCTGCTTGTCAAATGCCAGGCCGTATTCTTCTTCTCTTCTGCGGATGCCCGGGAAGATCCCGCCCAGGCCGATCAGGACCAGGCAGGCCACGATGTTGATGGAGAGTTCATACCACCAAACCCAGCTGCCTTCCTTGACGTCTTGCGGCATGAAGCCTAAGACCGTAGCGACAGCCGTGACGGCCAGGAGGGCAAAGCCGACCCACCAGGCGAAGGTGTCATTTTTAATATAGCGGTAAACTGACGGGTACTTGGAAGAGTTTTTGCCCCGGACCTTCATGAAGGAGTAGAAGATCCAGCAGGTAACGGCCGGAGAGATGATCCCGTTCAAATTCAAAAGCCAGTTGAAGATGTCGTTCATGTCCGGCAGGAAAATCCCCAGAACCATGATGAAGCCGCTCAAAAAGACAGTCAGAATGTAGCCGTTGATCGGCAGGCCGTCCTTGTTGGTTTTCTTGAGGAACTTCGGCATGTACTTGTCCCCGGTGTCGGAGATCAGCATTCTGGTCATGGCGTCCAAAAGGACGGACAAGAGGGCCACATTGTAGAAGAAGGAGGCCCAGGCGTAGATGTAGACAAACAAGTTGCCTACGCCGAATTGCTTGCCCATGGCGCCGAAGACGTAGTATTCACCGTTCATCTTCAAGTCGTTTGGCATGTGGTTGGCATCGATGTAGATGCCCAGGGCAATTGAGCCGAAGATGGTCAAAAAGCAGGTCATGAGGGCCAGGGCGATCATGGCCTTAGGGAATTCCCGCTTGGGGTCCTTCATCCGGGTCACGTATGGGGCGACCAGTTCAGACCCGTTGACGGCATAGATCAGCATCCCCACGGTTGAGAAGTATTTAAGGTCAAATTTGGGGATGATGGTCTTCCAGGTAAATGGCGTCGCGGTTTTGCCGCCGGACTTGGCCAGGCCGGCAAAGGCCAGAAGCACGAAGAGGATGGTCATGATAAACATGGCCCAGCCCCCGATGTTGGACAAAATTTCCATTGACTTAGAGAATTTGTGCTCCAGCAGGGTCAAAAGGATAAAAATGACAAAGGTGATGGCCGTAAACATGGCGGTTGAAAGGAATTTCGGGTCTTCAAACTCGTCAGTCCCGGTCAGCCCCCAGCCAACATCGACCAGGAGGCAGTTGGCCGTGTCGACCACGTAGGGAATCGAAGCGGCCCAGTAGGTCCAGGCCGTGAAGTAGCCTAAAAATTCGCCGTCAGTGGCTCTGACCCAAGAGGAGAGGCCGCCGCCTTCATGATTGAAAACTGAACCCAAGTGGCCAACGATCAAAGCGTAGGGAACCACGTAAAGGAACATCATCAAAACCCAGGAGGTGATGACCGCCATTCCTTGGTTTTGGAAGTTGTACATGATGTCTTCCAGCCCGATGACCGTGACAAAGGCCATCATGGCTAAAGTCTGCCAGGAAATATAATTTCCCTTTTTATCTAATTCGTCCATAAAAAATCCTTCCTGTTAATCAAACTGTCCTAACAAGAAGTCTGGCCCGGGGACTTGTTCAGCGATACCATTTCCATCTCCAATCTAGCAATTATTAAGCTTTTTTAAAGCAAAATCTATTTTACAGTACTTATAAGGGGAAAAACAGTCTTTTAACCATGATAGCGGTTCCTGGACGAATGTTTTCTGAGCAGAAGATTTCCTATCTGTTTTCTTTGGAGTACAATGAAAGGCAAGTTGAATTTGACGAGGTGATTTTATGGAGAAAAAATTAGACAGCGCGATTTTCGCGGGCGGCTGCTTTTGGTGCATGGTCGCTCCTTTTGATACTTTGCCAGGTATTGAGAGCGTCACGGCGGGCTACACGGGCGGGCACGTGCCTAATCCGACTTATGAACAAGTTTGCAGCCATACGACTGGCCACACGGAGGCGGTCAAGATCGTCTTTGACCCGGACCTCATGTCTTATGAGGACTTGCTGGGCTACTACTGGCAGGTGACGGACCCGACCGACGCCAGTGGCCAGTTCCAGGACCGGGGGGACAACTACCGGCCGGTGATTTTTTACAATTCACCAGAGCAGAAGGCGGCAGCGGAAAAGTCCAAGCAGGAACTGGCGGAAAGCGGCCGCTTTGATGATCCGATCGTGACCAAGATCGAACCGGCAGCGCCTTTTTATGAGGCGGAAGACTACCACCAGCAGTTCTATTTAAAGCATCCAGACCGCTACGCGGCTGAAGAAGCCGGCGGCCGGGCCCAGTTTATCAAGGAGCACTGGGGCAAGTAGGCAAAAGGGGGATGGCATGAAAAAAGGTTTAGTGATGGAGGGCGGCGCCATGCGTGGCCTGTATACGGCTGGGGTGACGGACGTCCTCATGAAATACGGGATCAAGTTTGACGGGGCGGTTGGCGTTTCAGCCGGAGTGGCCTTTGGCTGCAACTACAAGTCCCTGCAGCCCGGGAGGGTTTTACGCTATAACCTCCGCTATGGCAGCCGGCCCCAGTTTAAGAGCTGGCGGTCCTGGCTCAAAACCGGGGATCTCTACGGGGCGGACTTTTGCTACTATACCCTGCCGGAAGTACTGGATCCTTTTGACACCGCGGCTTTTGCCAGAAACCCTATGGACTTCTGGTGCGTGGCAACGGATGTGGAGACGGCCCAGCCGGCCTACCACAAATTGACTACCGGCAAGGGGCGGGACGTGGCCTGGATCCGGGCTTCAGCCTCGATTCCCGTTTTCGCCCGGCCGGTTAAAATCGGGGGCCACGCTTACTGGGACGGGGGCGTCAGCGACTCCATCCCGGTCCGTTTTCTTTTGGACAAGGGCTATGACAAGGCAGTGGTCATTTTGACCCAGCCGGCTGGCTATCAAAAAGAGCCATCGCGTTTGCAGCCAGTCGTTGACCGGGTCTTGAAAAAGTACCCGGCTGTCGTGGCGCGCCTAAGGCAGCGGCATTTGGAATATAATGCCTGCCTGGCTTATATCGCCAAAGAGGAAGCAGCCGGCCGCCTCTTTGTCTTCCGGCCCAGCCAAGACATCGGCGTCAGCGCCATGGAAAAGGATCCTGGCCGCCTTAAGGCGGTCTACCAAGTCGGCATGAGGGATGCCAAGCGGCAATTGGCGGCCTTGAAGGAATTTTTACAAGATTAAGCATAAAAAACGGTGACTGAGCCCTGGCTCAACCACCGTTTTAATTTGCACTTGTTAAGTGTTCTCTCTTTATTCTCTTTTTCTTTCTAGTCGCCGAACTTGGCCAGCTTCTGGTAGTTGGCCAGCATCCAGTCGGCATAGCTGACCTTGTTTGGCATGGTTTCGCGGACTTCCACGATCGGGATGCCCTGCTTCTTGGCCTTCTTGACGAAGGACTTGACCGTGTCGGAGCTGGCCTGGGTGTTGTTGACGAAGAAGGCGATCTGCTTTTTCTTGATGGCTTCATTCATCTGGGCGATCACGGCCGCGCTCGGGTCGGTTTCCTTTTCAGTAGCTTCTTCAAAGTTCTTGTTGCCGATCTTGAAGCCGGTCCGCTCTAAAGCGTAGTCAAAAACCGGTTCGCTGACAAAGACTTGTTTAGCTTTTTCACCCTTGATTCCGTCAGCAACTTTTTCGATCTTGGCGATCTTTTGCAAATACTTCTTGCCCTGGGCCTGGTAGTAGCTGGCATGCTTTTTGTCAAGCTTAGAGAGCTTCTTGACTAGGTAGGCGACGTACTTTTTCGGCATAGTTAAGTTGTACCAGATGTGGGGGTTGGCGCTGGAATCCAGCTTCATCAAGTCTTCCCCGACCTTGACGGCCTGTTTGTCGTTTGAGGCAGCCAAGTTGCCCATCCAGCTGTCATAGCCCATCCCGTTGGCAACGATAATGTCGGCGTCAGCCACCGTCTTGGCCGCATTGGTCGTCGGCTCATAGTCATGGGGGTCAGAGTTGCCGTTGGCGATCAAGGCGGTAGCCTTCCCGTACTTGCCGACGATATTTTGCGCGATGTCGGCGTAAATGTTGGTCGAAGTTACAATCTTGATCTGGCTGCTGGAAGTCTTTTCATTTTTTGCGCAGCCGGCAAAAAAGAGGACGGCCAAAAGCAAAATTGGCCAGATAATTAACTGTCTATGTGTTTTCTTCATGTCTTTTCCTTTCAATGATTGCCAGCCTCTTTTTACTTAAATTCGTAAAGCGAAAGCTTTTGCTCTGTCTTTTGCCAGTTGCTGTTGTGCGTAATCAACTGACACTGTTTTGAATTGATGTAATTTCTGCCATTGTTCAGCACGTAATTGCCTAAGCCATCTGTCAGATAAACACAATATCCATTGGACTTAAAGCCTTTTACATAGCCCTTGGCATTGTTTCCTATCACACGAACGTAGTCATTTAGCCACAAGCCACGTGCATACTTCGTGTTCTTCTCATTGCGCTTGGATGATGTATTTGGCTGCTTTCTGCCTTTTCTTGCAGTTGCTTCGTAAAGCGACCGCTTCTTCTTGCGGAACTGGCTGATCATCGTCACCGTCTCCGGCATCTGATCAACTGACTTGATCCCGCT
>SFHY01000008.1 GCA_004556255.1 Lactobacillus delbrueckii | reverse complement strand
GGTGCCGTACTCAGCTTTTGAAAAGCTGCTGGCCACTGTAGGTCTGCTTGGAGCAGCGGTTTTGATTACCTTGAACGTGTCTGCCAGCGTTTCGGCGACTTATGCCCAGCGGCAGTTAACCAACGTCAAGGTAATCAAAACCGCTGCTCCAAGCAGACCTACAGTGGCCAGCAGCTTTTCAAAAGCTGAGTACGGCACCTTCTGCGGGTCAACCACCAAACGAGGACTTTTCCGGGCTTCCTCTTCTGGTTCGTAATTATATTTTCTAACTGTGTTTCCAGCCATTGTGGTCCTCTTTATAACTTCTCTGCTACTCTTAACTTTGCACTGTGTGACCGGTTGTTTTCCGCCAGTTCTTCTTCGCTAGCCGTAATCGGCTTGCGGTTGACCAGGCGTAAAGTTGGTTTGATCCCTTCGGGCACAACCGGCATCCCGCGGGGAATTTCAACTTCTGAATACTTCTTGAAGGTCTTCTTGACGATCTTGTCTTCCAAAGACTGGAAGGTAATAACGCTGATCCGGCCACCAGGATTAAGCAGGCCAATGGCTTCTTCCAAAGATGCCTGCAAAACGTCCAGCTCGTGGTTGACTTCCACCCGGATGGCCTGGAAGCTCTTCTTGGCCGGGTGGCCGCCGCTGCGGCGGGCTGCTGCCGGAATTGCTTCCTTAATGATCTCCACTAACTCAAAAGTAGTTTCAATCGGCTTGACCCGTCTTCTTTCAACGATCTTTCTGGCGATCTGCCGGGAAAACTTCTCATCGCCGTAGCGGTAAAGGACGTCAGCCAGCTGCTTTTGGTCATACTGGTTGACCAGCTGGTAGGCATCAAAGTCCTGGCTCTGGTCCATCCGCATGTCCAGCCTTGCGTCAAAACGGTAGGAAAAACCACGCTCTGCCTGGTCTAGTTGCGGAGATGAAACGCCCAGGTCATAGTAGATGCCATCGATGCCGCTAATCCCTAACTTGTCCAGTTCTTCTCTTAAGTGACTGAAGTTGTTGTGGACCAGCTGCAGGCGGGGCTGGCTGTCTTCCTTTAAAAAGGCAGCAAAATTGCTCTGGGCGGTGTCAATCGCGTACTGGTCCTGGTCGAAACCGATCAGATTTCCTTTGTCCAGCTTACTAAGCAGGTATCTTGCATGCCCGCCCCCGCCGAAGGTGGCATCCACGTAAGTGCCGCCGCTTTGTGGGGCCAGGTTGTCGATTGTTTCGTGCAATAACACGCTAGTATGCTTAAATTCCATCTTTATAACTCGATATCGTCCAAATCTTCCGCAATTTCATCATAACTTTCGTTAGCTTCGTCAGAATACTCTTCCCAGCGCTCCTTGGCCCAGATTTCAATCCGGTTGGAGACGCCGACAATGACGCATTCCTTGACCAGGCCGGCATGCTTCTTCAAGGTGGGGGACAAGTTGATTCTCCCCTGCTTGTCGAATTCGCCTTCCATGGCGCCGGAATAAAACATCCGGGTAAAACTCCGCGCGTTCTTCTTCGTCAAGGGAAGCTTGGCCAGTTTGGCCTCGATCTTGGCCCATTCCGGCAAAGGATAGCCAAAAATGCAGCCTTCCATGCCCCGGGTCAAAACCATGGCTGGCCCAATCTGTTCGCGCAGTTTTGCCGGAATGATCAAGCGGCCTTTGGCGTCCAAATTGTGCTGGTATTCGCCCATGAACATGGCAGGCTCCTCCCTTCTGTTAACAATTTACCACAAATCCCCACTTTAAACCACAATATCTGAAAAACACAAGCAGATTTCCGAAAAAATTAAAAAACTGCCAGCCGCGCGAAGCGGCTGACAGTAATTTGTCAGATCATAACGACCAAAAGCAAGCCACAGTACCAAAAGAAACTGCAGGCATCCAGATAGGACCAGAACTGGCGGAACATCTTCCCTAAGGAAATGTTCTTGTTGATCATGGCCCATCTGATGGCGGCCAGCAATATCAATATGAAGTAAAGCAAAAAGCCAGCAGGCAAAAAGGAAGGCACGCCCTTTAAATTGGTCATCAGCTGGCAGGCGTAGATCAAAAAGAAAGGCATGACGTCATAGCCTCTAAAGGCGGCTTTAGGCCAGATCAAGTTGAACAGGTAGGCGCAAGCCAGGCCAAAGACCGGCAATAAGAATATCATCAGCATAATTTTCCTCCATCTGCTAGCTAGTTTAGCACATTTTTATTTTTCTCTTAAAGTGAAGCAAGGAAATTGCAAATCGCCGCCAAAAAGGTTATAATCACTCTCATATAGGAGGCTTCTATGGCACGTAAAAAGAAAAAGTCGACATTTCAAAAAATTGAGAATTTCATGGTAGTCTTGATGGCTTTGATCACGCTCTTTGGCGTGGCAGCCTCAGTTCTTTACTACTTAACTGCCCAATAAACCGGCAATACACTCAAAAGCGGTCAGCTTCACGCTGGCCGCTTTTTTGCGCTCATTAATACCGGTAATTGTCCAGGTCAACCAGGAAAGGATAAGATCTGGCCAGCTTGGCCCAAAGCCAGTAAGTTGCCAGGCTGATCCCGGTCGTCCAGCCGGCCGTGTATAAGAGGCTGAAGCCGATGGACTTCAAGGTCAAGTCCGTCCAGCCAATCAAACGGAAGACCAGCCAGGTGTAAAGGCAGCTGACGGTAATGGCCACGATGTTTCCCAGCAGGCGGAAAACGAAGAGTTCGGGAAATACCCGGGCATACCAGCGGCCAAAAGCCGACAGGGCCGGCAGGATAAAGGTGTAGATCCCAATGATCCCCCAGAAGTAGAGGTCGGCAACTACTCCGGCCGCCAGGGCCAGCCAGATTTCCTTTTCATTTCTCTCATCTTCATAAGCGATGATCAAAACGGCAATTGGCAGGATCAAAAGGCCCGCCCGGCCGTGCTGGTAAGTCAAGGCCGGCTGCAGGTAAACGGACAGGGTTCCCTCCACAACCAGAGCCAGGTAAAGGGCGATGGCCAAAACCCATTGCTTGAAAATCCTCATTAGCCAGCCACGCTCCTTTTGACGACCGTTACCACGGACGCGTCGCTCAAATTGCCGGCCGGCTTGATCTTGATCAAGTCAGACAGGCCAAAGCTGTCCTTGGTGGTTTCCGCCACCGTCCCGATCAAGAGCCCCTTCGGCGAAGTCCCGCCTAAGCCACTGGTGTAGACCTTGGTCCCCTTCTTCAGCTTGCTTGAGCTGGAGGCCTGGGTAAAGGTCAAAGTGCCGCCAGACTGCACGCTGATGATCCCGTGCAAAACCTTGCCCGTGTCAGTCGTGGCTTGCACGGCAAAACGGTTGGCTGAGCTGTCAGTCGTGGTGATCAGTTCCACCTTGCTGGTGGCCTCGTCGACTTCCAGGATCCGGCCAATCACGCCGCCGCCGGACATGACCGCCATGTCCTTCTTTAAGCCGGAGCTTTTACCCTTGTCAATGGTCAGGACTTCTGACCAGCTGTCGCTGGCGCGGGAAATTACTGAAGCAGTCGTCGTCGTGTAGCCGGTTAAGGTATTTTTAATTCCAGCAGCAGCTTTCAGCTGCTTGTTTTCCTTTTCCAGGGCAGCATTTCTGGCTTCGACCTGGGCCAGCTCAGCCACCTTCTTTTTTAAGTGACTGTTTTCATCAGCCGCGTTCTGCAAGTCCTTGACGCTGTCAATTCCGTCAGTAAACCAGGAAACCGGCACGCTCACGATTCTTGAGCCCACGGAGACGATGTCATTGCCCAAGCGCTGGATCAAAAGCGGCGCGCTTAAGTTATTTCTCAGCATCACCGTTGAGCCCAGCAGAGCTGCTAAAAGTGCTACGGTCCCGAAAGCCGCCAGCATTTTTCTGTTTTGAAAAAAATTCTTCATAAACACCCATCCAATATAAAAACCGGCCCGGAGGCCGGTTTTCTTATTTCTTATCTGCTAGTCTTCCGCATTACGTCCAGGTGCTTCAAAGATTCACCGGTACCGATTGCTACACAGTCAAGCGGATCTTGAGCGATGAAGACAGGCACCTTGGTCGCGTCAGAGATGACTTCTGGCAAGTTCTTGAGCAGGGCACCACCACCGGTCAGGACGATACCATGGTCAATTACGTCTGCGGCAATTTCAGGAGAAGTCAATTCCAAGGTTTCCTTGATCGCAACAATGATGTCTTGAACAACGTCTTGAATAGCAGTTGCAACGTCAACGGCACTGATTTCCAATGACTTCGGCAAGCCTGACACCAGGTCCCGGCCGCGGATGGTCATTGATTCGATTTCCTTGGCTGCTTCAACGGAAGCTGAACCGATTTGGATCTTGATGTCTTCAGCGGTTCTTTCACCGATCAGCAGGTTGTACTTGCCGTGCACAAAGTTTGTGATTGCTTGGTTGAACTTGTCACCAGCCTGGCGAATGGAAGTTGAAGAAACGATCCCGCCCAGGGAAATAGTGGCTACGTCAGTCGTACCACCACCGATGTCAACGACCATGGAACCAGTTGGTTCCATAACCGGCAAACCGGCACCAATAGCTGCGGCGAATGGTTCTTCAATCACGTAAGCTTCTCTGGCCCCTGCCACCCGGGCAGCGTCGATAACAGCGCGCTTTTCAACTTCAGTAACACCTGAAGGCACGCAGATCATGACTGAAGGCTTGGAATTGCCGACCGTCTTGCCCATAAAGTACTTAAGCATGGCCGCGGTCGTGTCATAGTCAGCGATAACCCCGTCCTTCATCGGGCGGATAGCCACGATTGAGCCTGGAGTTCTGCCGATCATTTCCTTGGCTTCTGAACCTACTGCAATAACTTCGCCAGTTTTGGTATTCTTGGCAACAACTGAAGGTTCACGCAAAACGATGCCTTTGCCTTCAACGTAGACCAGGGTGTTGGCGGTACCCAGGTCAATACCGATATTCTTTGAACCTAATCCAAACACGGATATCTCTCCTTATTTACTCGCTTAATCTTGCTTAATTATAGCATAATGCCCGTGAAAGTCATGGATTGGCGGAAAATTAAGCTAATTTTAAAACAATTCCCGCTCCCGCAGGCTCAAATATTCACCCCCGCCGATGATGAAGTGGTCCAAAAAGGTGATCTTCATGATCTTGCTGGCTTTTTTCAAGCCTTTGGTCAATTCCAGGTCATTGTCGGACGGAGTCAGCGCCCCGCTGGGATGGTTGTGGGCCACGATGATGCTGGCGCAGCCGTAGACCACCGCCCAGCGGAAGATTTCTCTGGGGTGGACCCAGGACCGGTCCAGGGTGCCTTGGAAAAGCATTTTTTCCCCCAGGAGATTCTGCTGCTGGTCAAAATAGAGGACCCAGAACTGCTCCTGCTTTTGCCCCAGCAGTTTATTAGCCAGGTAGTTGCCAATCTTAGAGCTGCTGGCCCAGTCAGAGCTGCGCCGCATGTCAGTCCGCCGCAACCGGTCCATGGCCACCTCGATGGTCAAGGCCAGGTCATTGGGACAGTCCGGTCCTGAGGCATAGTCCAAGATGTCCTTGAAGCTGGCAATGTGCTTTTGATCCAGCAGCTGCAACAGGTCTTCCAGACTCTGGCAGGGCAGCTGGTCAAAGAGCAGCTTGAGCAGGTCACGGTCACTTTCAACATAATAGTAGTTTTGCGTAGTTTCGGTCATTTGCATTTCCTCCTTATTTTTACGCTCTACTACTAATTACGCCAAAAACTAGGAAATTTTTTTCAAAAAGTCAAAAAAGTCCGGGCAAATCAGCTGGGCTCTTGCCCGGTCTTCGGCTGAAGCAGGCTTGATGTCGGGAATCATGACGCAGTCGATCCCGGCATTTTCCGCCGCCTCGACCCCCATGCTGGAGTCTTCAAAAATCAAGAGCTGGTCTTTACCCAAGCCGCTGCGCTCCTGGGCAGCCAGATAGAGGTCCGGGAAAGGCTTGGAGCGGAGCTTTTTCTCAGCAACTTCGTCATGGGTGACGATAAAGTCAAAGCTGTTCCGGCAGCCGGTCGCCCAGAGATCGTGGTCAACCACGCTCTTATAGTTGTTGCTGGCGATCCCAACGGTAAGACCCAGCTCATTAAAATACTCCAGGGCCTCCTTGACCCCGGCCTTCAGCTTCAGCTTGCCCTGGTCGGTCCATTCCCAGACCAGGTCGTCGGTCCGCTTGACAAAAGCCTGGCGAACCTCATCGCTTGGAAAGTATTTTTCATAAAAGGCATCCATGGCCTTGACGCTGGCTCCAACCAGGTCCAGGTAAGAATCATCGCTGATACCCAGCTTGTATTCCCTGGCGGCCTGAATGTTGGCCTGCCAGTAAAGCTCTTCGGAGTTGACCAGGAGGCCGTCCATGTCAAAAATGACCCCCTGCTTGTCCGTCTTTAAACCTTCAACACGCATATTTTTCCCCTTTCATCCTCAGTCACCCTGCAGAAGCTGCAAGACCGCGCTGACCAGGTAAAATGAACCCGTAACCAAGATCAAGTCCCGGTCCCCGGCTTCCGCCATCACTTGCTTTAAAGCCTGGCCCAAATCTCCCTCATAGGCAAATTTTTCCTGGGTCCAGGCCGGGAAATCAGCCTTTTTAGCGGCCCGCGGGTAGGCCAGGCTGGTCAAGGTGACTTTTTCGCCCTTCAGCAAAGTCAAAAAGTCGCTCAAGTCCTTGTCTTTCATCATGCCGGCTAGGACCAAAAGCTGGCCGCCTTTTCCCTTGGCCAGGCGGCGGGCATATGGCAAAAGCTCGCTTCCGGCCTGGACATTGTGGGCCCCGTCCAATAAAAAGCTGCATCCCGCCTTTTCCAGGCGCTGGTAACGGCCAGGAACCGTGGTCTGGGTCAAGGCTTCTTCTGCCGCCTTTTCACTTAAAGCAAGAGGCAAAAGGGCAAAGGCAGCCAAAGCCATAGCCGCGTCTTTCGCTTCTGGCCGGGGCCAGGCCGGCAACTGGTAATTTTGCCCGGCAACTGCAAGCTCATAGCCTGCTTTTTCTTCCTTGACCTGGAAGTCCTGGCCCAGCCAGTAAGCAGGACTAGCTGATTTAGTTATTTTTTCTTCAATGATCCCCTTTACGCTGGCCGGGATGTCACCGAGGATAACCGGGACAGCCGGTTTGATGATCCCGCTCTTTTCTTTGGCAATGTCAGCCAAAGTCGGCCCGATGATCTGCTCATGGTCAAGGCCGATAGTGGTAATCAAGCTGACTACTGGCGTCATCACATTGGTCTTGTCATGCTCGGCCCCGATGCCGACTTCAATAACCGCGTAATCACATTTTTGCTTGGCAAAAAAGAGGAAGGCCATGGCAACTTCATATTCAAAGGTCACCAGGGCAAAATCTGCCTCTTCTTCTCGCAAGCGGCCGACTGCTGCTTCAACTTCGTTGGCCACTTCCAGCAAGTCCTCATCCGCGATTGCCTGCCCGTTCAGCTGGATCCGCTCGTTAAAGCGGATGATAAAGGGCGAAACAAAAAGGCCAGTCTGCTGACCGGCCTTTTGGAGCAGATTGCTCAGGTAATATGCAGTTGAGCCCTTGCCGTTGGTTCCAGTAATGTGGCAGCACTTGACCTTGTCCTGGGGATCGCCCAGGGCCTTGAGCACCCTTTTGACATAAGTCAGGTCGCTCTTTTCGTGCAAGCGCGGCAAATGATAGAGGTAGGCGGTAAGTTCATTAACTGTCTTAAATTTCACGTCTTTAACGACTTTCTTTCAATTCCTTGATGCGGTCGCGCACGCCGGCCAGCTGGCTTTCGTATTCGGCCAGCTTACCCTTTTCCTTTTCAACCACGGCAACTGGTGCGTGGTCAACAAAGCCTTTGTTGGCCAGCTTCTTGCTTGCCCGGTCGACTTCAGCTTCCAGGCGGGCTTCTTCCTTGCCCATCTTGGCGATTTCTTCGTCCAGGTCAACCAGTTCTGACAGCGGTACGAAGATCTGGGCTCCGGCGATCACAGCCGTCTTGGCTAACTTCGGCGCGTTGATCTTGCCGGAGATTTCCAGCTTCTTCGGGTGCAGGAAGTTTTCCACGTATTCCATGTTGTCCCGCAGAATTGCTTCATTCTTTTCGTCATCCAGCTGGATCAAGATGTCGATAGCGCTGGACATTGGAGCGTTCACTTCCATCCGGATGTTCCGGACCGCCTTGATGATTTCAATCAAGAAGGCCATATCTTCATCAGCCTTGGCATTGTCAAATTCAGCGTGGGCTTCCGGGTAAGCGGCAGTCATGATGGACTTGCCTTCATGCGGCATGGACAGCCAGAGCTTTTCAGTCACGAATGGCATGATTGGGTGGATGAGGCGCAGGATCTGGTCCAGAATCCAGGTCAGGTTAGCCTGCTTTCTGGCCTTCAGTTCTGCGTCGTCGCCGTAGAGGGCAACCTTGGAGATTTCGATGTACCAGTCACAGAAGTCGTTCCAGATGAAGTTGTACATTTCCCGGCCGGCTTCCCCAAATTGGAATTCGTCAAAGAGACGGTTAGTTTCCTTGACGGTGTGGTTCAAGCGGTCAAAAATCCAGGCGTCAGCCAGGTCAAACTTGCTCGTATCTGGCTTTTGGGCAGGCTTGGCGTCTTCCGGCAAGTTCATGATCACGAAACGGCTGGCATTCCAGAGCTTGTTGATGAAGTTCCAGGCAGCGTCCATCTTGGTGTAGCTGAAGCGGGTGTCCTGGCCAGGCGCGGTCCCGTTCAAAAGGAACCAGCGCAAAGCATCAGCGCCGTACTTGTCGATGACGTCCATTGGGTCGATCCCGTTGCCCAGGGACTTGGACATCTTCCGCCCCTGCTCGTCTCTGATCAAGCCGTGCAAAACGACATTGTCAAATGGCCGCTCGCCGGTGAAGTGCAGGCTTTGGAAGATCATCCGGGAAACCCAGAAGAAGATGATGTCGTAGCCAGTTACCAGGGCGTTGGTTGGGAAGTAGCGCTTGAAGTCAGCTGAGTCTTCATCCGGCCAGCCCAAAGTTGAGAATGGCCAGAGGGCACTGGAGAACCAAGTGTCCAAAACGTCCTGGTCTTGTTCCCAGTTTTCAATATCTTCCGGCGCTTCCTCGCCAACATACATTTCCCCGGTCTGCTTGTTGTACCAAGCTGGAATCCGGTGACCCCACCAGAGCTGGCGGGAGATAACCCAGTCGTGGACGTTTTCCATCCACCGCTCCAAAGTGCCTTCAAAGCGGTCTGGCACAAAGTTGACTCTGCCTTCGCCCTTTTGGTTTTCCAAAACCTTGTCAGCCAGTGGCTTCATCTTGACGAACCATTGAGTGGACAGACGAGGTTCAACTTGCACGCCGGAACGCTCTGAGTGGCCAACTGAGTGGACGATTGGTTCAACCTTGATCAAGTAGCCTTCAGCCTTGAGGTCTTCAACCAGCTGCTTGCGGCAGTCAAAGCGGTCCATGCCGGCGTACTTGCCCGCCTTGTCGTTCATGGTCCCATCGTCATTCATCACATTGATCCGCGGCAGGTCATGCCGGTTGCCGACTTCAAAGTCGTTCGGGTCGTGGGCTGGGGTGATCTTCACCAGACCGGTCCCAAATTCCGGGTCGACGTGCTGGTCTTCAATGATCGGGATTTCCCGGCCAACCAGCGGCAGAATCAGCTTCTTGCCCACCAGGTCCTTGTAGCGTTCATCCCCTGGGGCAACAGCCACGGCCGTGTCACCAAACATGGTTTCCGGCCGGGTAGTAGCAATTTCCACGCTGCCAGAGCCGTCAGCCAGCGGGTAGTTGATGTGGTAGAAGGCCCCTTGGTCGTCCTGGTGGATAACTTCGATGTCAGACAAAGCCGTCCGCAGCTTCGGGTCCCAGTTGATGATGTATTCGCCCCGGTAGATCAAGCCTTCATTGTAAAGCTGGACGAAAACCCGGCGGACAGCCTTGGACAGGCCCTTGTCCAGGGTAAAGCGTTCCCGGCTGTAGTCCAGGGACAGACCCAGCTTTTGCCACTGGCTCTTGATGATGTTGGCGTATTCGTCCTTCCATTCCCAGACCTTTTCCACGAACTTTTCCCGGCCCAGGTCATAGCGGCTGACCCCTTGTTCACGCAGGCGGGCTTCAACCTTGGCCTGGGTGGCGATGCCGGCGTGGTCCATGCCTGGCAGGTAAAGGGTGTCGTAGCCCTGCATCCGCTTGTAGCGGATCAAGGTGTCTTGAATTGCCGTGTCCCAGGCGTGGCCCAGGTGCAGCTTGCCAGTAACGTTTGGCGGCGGGATAACGATTGAGTAAGGCTTGGCCTTCTTGTCACCGGACGGCTTGAACAGGTCCTCGTCCAGCCATTCTTGATAGCGGCCAGCTTCAACCTCTTGCGGGTTGTATTTTGGTGCTAATTCTGTCATAAATTTCCTCCAATAAAAAAGTCCCAGACAAGTAAATGTCTAGGACGATATATAACCGCGGTACCACCTAAATTGAGCATAATGCTCCGCTTAAACGCGGTAACGGCGCGGATACCGGACCGGCTTACTCCTGGTTCAGCCGGCCAGCGAATCAAGCTACCAGGCGCCTTCCGGTCTCTCAGCTTAAATGACCTTTCTCTGTCATGAAGCGCCACCTCTTGATCTTGGCTTTGTCACAAAGTATAGCATAATTTTTTCAGCCATTAAAGAGAAAGTTGCGCCAGCTCTTCTGCCGTCAAAGGCCGGTAGGAGCCAGGCGCCAAATCAGCCGGCAAAGTCAAAGGTCCCATGCTCAGCCGCTTGAGCTTTAAGACCTTCATCCCCTGGGAGGCAAACATCCGCTTGACCTGGTGGTATTTGCCTTCGGTAATGGTGATCTCAATTTCTGACTGCTCCTGGTCCTGGTCTTGCCGCAAGATCTTCAGCTGGCCCGGCTTTAATTCCGTTCCGTCTTTTAAAGTGAGGCCTGCCGCAATTGCCTTGGCCGTTTCTTCATCAGCTACTCCGGCCAAAAGCGCGTAATAGGTCTTGGCCACATGGTATTCCGGAGCCAGGAGCTGGTGAGCCAATTGCCCGTCATTGGTCAAAAGCAAGAGGCCAGTCGTATCCTTATCCAGGCGGCCGACTGGAGCGATCTTTTGATAGCGGTCCTGGTCTTTTAGCAGGTCCAGGACGGTCTTTTGCCGGGAGTCTTCTGTTGCTGACAAGACGCCGGCTGGCTTATTGAGCAAAAAGTAGTGGTACTGCTGGTAGACAACTGCCTGGCCATTAACCAGAACTTCCGCATCCTCTTTCACCTTCTGCTTGGCTGACCGGCAGACCTTCCCGTTGACCGTCACCTGGCCGGCTTTAATAATCTCATGAACCTGGGACCTGGAGCCCACCTTCATGTTGGCCAAAAATTTGTCCAGGCGCAGCATTAAAGCAGGTCCGCGTCTTCTTCAGCCAGGTCGTCAAGGAAGCTCTGGCCCGGGTAGATCGGAGTGACTTTAACCCCGGCCAAGGCCCGCTCAATCAAGCCGTCAACGTCCAGGCGGCTTTCATATTCCCGGGCCTTGTCGATCTTTGGCTTGGTCTTTGGCCGCGGCGGGGCAAAGATGGTGCAGCAGTCTTCAAATGGCTGGATGGACAGGTCAAAGGTCCCGATTTCTTCAGCCTTGGCGATGATTTCAGTCTTGTCCATGGTGGCAACTGGCCGCAATACTGGAGTGGTCGTCACGTCATTGATGGCTGCCATGGATTCCAAGGTTTGGGAAGCCACCTGGCCAACTGATTCCCCGTTGAAGATGGCCAAAGCGTGCCGCTTTTCCCTGATGATGTCGGCCAGACGCAGCATAAAGCGGCGCTGAACAGTCATCAAGTAGCCTTCAGGCAGCTTTTCCTTGATCGTTTCCTGGATTTCAGCAAATGGCACTTCGATGAAGTTGATCCGGCCGCTGTACTTGGCCAGAATGCTGGTCAGTTCCTTGGCCTTGGCCAGGGCCTTTTCAGAAGTGTATGGCGGTGAGAAGAAGTGGACCATTTCGATGTTCACGCCCCGCTTCATGGCCAGGTAGGAAGCTACCGGAGAGTCGATCCCGCCGGACAGCATCATCACTGCCTTGCCAGCCGTGCCAACCGGCATCCCGCCTGCCCCATGCAGGAGCTGGTTGGAGATGTAGGCTCCGTCCTGGCGGATTTCCAAAAGCAGGACCATGTCCGGGTGCTTCATTTCCGCCTGCAGGCCTTCCATATGGTTGTAAAGGTAGTCAGCCACCATCTGGTTCAGCTGGTTGGTGTCGTAGATAAACTTGTGGTCGCTTCTTCTGGTGTTAACCTTGAAGGTCATGCCGGCCTTGTAAGTTGCCTGCATCAATTCCAGGGCAGTTTTCTCAATGGCTTCCAGGCTCTTTTCAGTCTTGATGACTGGAGAGTAGGTCTGGATCCCGAAAACAACCTTCAAGCGGTCATTGACCGGCTCAAAAGGCGTCCCGTTCAAAAGGATGTGCATCCGGTCGTGGTGGGTCTGGATCTTCAAGTCCGGGAAGTCGTGCAAAACCTTCTGGACATTGCTGGCCAGGCGGTTGATGAAGTCCTTCCGGTTCTTGCCCTTGGTGGACAGTTCGCCGTAGCGAATCATGATTTCTGTGTATTGCAAATTTATTCTCCTAAGTGGTTGATCTTGGCAAAGTGCTGGTAAATCTTGTCAAAAGCCGCGATGAATTCGTCTGCTTCTTCTAAAGTATTGCTTTCGTCAAAGCTGAGCCGGACGGCACTGGTGGCGATCGCGTCTGGCGTCTTCATCGCCACCAAAGTGCTGGCTTCGTCCGCCTTCTTTGAGGCGCAGGCAGAAGTGGTGGAAATGTAGATGTCCTGGTCTTCCAAAGTGTGGACCAGGGTCTCGCCCCGGATCCCCTCTAAAGCAAAGCAGAGGATGTGGGGAGCAAAGTCCGCCTTCAAAGGAGAGAAGATGTGGATGCCCGGCTTACCTGCCAAGTACTTGCTGATCTTTTCCTTAATGGCGTATTCTCTGTCCGCCTTTTCCTTTTCATCCGTCAAAAGCAGACGGGTGGCCTTGGCCATGGCCGCGATAGCTGCCAGGTTTTCCGTCCCGCTTCTTAAGCCCTTTTCCTGGCCGCCGCCTTCACACAAAGGCATCAGCATCCGGCCCCGCCGCTTGTACAAAATGCCAATGCCGCGCGGGCCATGGAACTTGTGGGAAGAGAAGCTCATCATGTCGACCCGGGGGGTAAAGACCTGGTCCCAGATCCCCTTGCCCAGGGCTTGAACATTGTCGACGTGGAAGTGGACGCTCGGGTAGTCTTCCAGGATTTCAGAAATTTCCTTGATTGGCTGGATGGTCCCGATCTCGTTGTTGACGCCCATGATGGAGACCAAGGTCGTATCCTTGTCCAGGGCCGCCTTCAAGTCTTCCGGATTGACCCGGCCTTCCTTGTCAACTGGCAGGCGGGTAACCCGGAAGCCCAGATTTTCCAGTTCGGTAAAAGTATTGGCCACAGAGGCATGCTCAACGGATGAGGTAATGATGTGCTTGCCGAATTCCCGCTTAGCCCAGGCCGTCCCCTTGATGGCCGTGTTGTTGGACTCAGTCCCGCCAGAAGTAAAGTAGATTTTGTCGGTATTTACTCCCAATAAGTCAGCGATTTGCTTGCGGGAAGCTTCCAGCAGGCCATGGGCTCGGTCGCCCAGCTTATGCAGGCTGGAAGGGTTGCCCCAGATCTTGGTCACCACCTGGCTGTAGGTCTCTAATGCTTCAGGTGCCATCTTGGTCGTGGCACTGTTGTCAAAATAAATCACGCTTCTTGCTCCTTAAAAAAGCGGCCATTTCAATGACCGCTTAATTACAAATGATATTCTATTTTAGTCCAAAAGCCGCTTGGCTTCAATCAATAAGTTCTTTTTGCTCTTGATAATAGGAATTTTCAATCCGCTGGTAGCTGCCCGGTTCAACCCGTTCTACCGCCGTGGCGATTGTATCCAGGGCATCCTTGTAGTTATAGTCTCGGTCATACAGCTTCATGGCATTTCTGCGGGCCCGGACGACAGTTTCATTGTCCAGGAACTTGTTAGAGTACTGCATGGTCAGTTCAAAAAGATTGGCTGAGCTGATGATGTCTTCCGCTTCTCTTTGCAGGCGGTCGACGTCATCTGAAATCTGCACCAGTTCTTCAGAGATCTTCTCCATGTTGATCCGGACCTGGTTGAGCTCCCCGCTGGTCTTGCTGATTTCATTGATGACCAGGGTGTACATTTGCAAAAAACCTTCCGGAATCCCCGGCAGATTCTGCCGGCTGAGGTGGCGGTAAACCAAAGAGACCTGCTGCTTGAATTCCTTGATTGACCGCTGGGCTACTTCTTCAGCCTCGTAAAGACCGTCAACTGCTTCAGAGAGCTCCTGCTGGCGCTTGCCGATTTCCTGCAGGCGGCTAAGGATTCTGATCCAGTCGTCCTGGACTTCAGAGTAGACGGCCCGGCCGTCAGCGATCCGCTGGCTGGCCCGGATGTAGTCAGAATCCATCTTGTGGACTTCTCTTTCAAGCTCCCGGCTTTCGTCCAGTTCCCCATGGGTCAGTTCATAGCTTTCGTCAATATGGCGCAGTTTCTTGATCAGCTGCTGGCTGACGGTCTGCTGGTGGGTCAAAAGCCGCTGCAGCTTGTCCTGGTTCTTTTCTACAAAAGGCCGGGCCTTGTATTCCTTCTCCAGGATTCCGTAGAGGGTCTTGATTTCCTTTTCGACCTTCTTCATCCCCTTGCTGGTCTCTTCTAAGTCCAGCTGGGCCAAAGCCGCCAGGGACTGGTCAATCTGGTCGTTGCTTTGCTTGATTTCCAGCAAGACGTCCAGGCTGCCGAAACCGTACTTGGCATCCCGCATCTGCTTGTAGCCAGTCGCGATTTCATCTAGCTGGTCGGCAAAAACAGTCTGCAGGTCGTGCTGGTCCTCTTTAACTTCTGGCAGCTTGGTCTTTAAGGCCGTGAGGTCCGCCCGGATCTTTGACAAGACCCGCTTGGCCTCGACATGGTCGCCCTGGGCTGACAGGTTCTTGGCCTGGGCAAAGTCTTCCTCCATGGCTGACAGGCGGTTTTCGATTTCTTCCAGGGCCACGCTGTAGTCAAAGGAATCGGCCAGGATTTCCTTGCGGATTTCCCGGTAGCTCTGCATCAATTCGTCATATTGGGCCTTGTTTTCCCGGTTTGATTCCAAAAGCTGGGTGAAGACGTCGGATGAATTCTTGACATCTTCAGAAACAGAGTCAACCAGTTCTCTGGCCTGCTTAATGCTTTGGTGAGACTTGACCAGGCGGTAGCGGGCATTTTCATCCGCCCCGTCTTCAATCAAGCGCTGGATTTCAGGAAAAAGCTCTGCCGCCTTCTGGTAGCTCTTCTTCCAGGTATTAAGGGTGGCCAGGCTTTCCCCGGCCAGTTCCATCTGGTCCAGCTTGCCAATCGCCCGCTCCAGGTGCAGGTCTTCCATATTGCCCAGTTCATTGTCGAGCTCTTCGATCTCGCGCAATTGCCGGCGGTTGATCAAAAGCATGGCCATGACCACTACGATGATCGTGATAATTAAAGTGATGAGTAGTAGAGATTGTGTTGATGACATATCTTTCTCCTCCGAACTAAAGTTAATTATACCAAACTAGCTCCCGAAATATTTCTACTTTGCCAGACTTTCTGCGTTTTTTTCTTGCTTTCCGGGCCTAAAGCCCTTATAATGGTCAACGTGTAAAATATTTGCAGCCATAAGCGACAAGAACGTCAACATCCCGGGACGTTTAGTGAACGAGTAACCCACGCTGCACGGGCGAAAATGTAAACTCGGGATGCACGAATGTTGAGCTTATATTGTGATTATTTTACTCCAACAATTTTTATTATTTTTATTGGAGGAATTTTAATATGTCAAGATACACTGGTCCAAGTTGGAAGCGGTCAAGAAGATTGGGTATTTCTTTGTCAGGCACTGGCAAGGAACTTGCTCGTCGTTCATACGCTCCAGGTCAACACGGTCCTAACCAACGCGGCCGTCTTTCAGAATACGGCACGCAATTGCACGAAAAGCAAAAGCTGCGCTGGATGTTCGGTTTGAACGAACGTCAATTCCGTACTTTGTTTGCCCGCGCTGGTAAGATCCGTGAAGGCCAACACGGTACCAACTTCATGATCTTGCTTGAACGTCGTTTGGACAACGTTGTTTACCGTCTCGGCTTGGCTACTACCCGTGAACAAGCCCGTCAATTGGTAAACCACGGCCACATCACTGTTGATGGCAAGCGCGTTGACATTCCTTCATACGAAGTTAAGGTTGGTCAAACCATTAGCTTGAAGGAAAAGTCAAAGAACCTGCAACAAGTTAAGGACGCTTTGGAAGCTGTTGCTTCACGTCCATCATTTGTTTCATTTGACGAAGACAAGATGGAAGGTCAATTGGTTCGTTTCCCAGAACGTGACGAAATGGAACCAGAAATTGACGAAGCCCTGGTTGTTGAATACTACAACAAGTTGCTGTAATATCAATTCGGCTTCAAAGTCTTTCCCAGTTTTGGGAAAGGCTTTTTTCTTGCCCAAAAAGTTCAGCTATAATATGCTTTAGACCCAGAAAAAGACAGTTTTAATTTTAGAAAGGACTAAGCCATGACTGAAGATTTAGCCAAAAGAGTCGAAAACGCCGCGAATGGCATTACTCCGCAGACCAAGCCCGACGAGCGGCGGCGCTTTTTGGGTTCTTTAAGGGAGCGGGTTTTCGTGCGCATGACCATCAAAAACTGTGAAGACGCCAAGTTAACCAAACTCTTCATGGACCACTTTGCCGACTACAAGGGCTACACCATTTTAATCAACGCCAACACCCCCAACCCGGCCTTCGTCGGCCAGATTGAAAGCCGGGCCAGCAAGGAACAGGTTCCCTTCTGCCTGGTCAATGACGAAAGTGCCAGAAAAGGCGATGACGATTCCGCCATCCTGGTCGTCAGCAAGGAGGCTATCAACCGGATGCGGATCGAACTGACCCAGGTCTACGCCCCGCCCCTGCCGGCTGAAGAATTGCCTGCTCCAAAGAAAAAAGGCTTTTTGGCCAGATTCTTCGGGGGCAATAAATGAAGCCCTTAGCCTACCGGATGCGGCCCCAGTCAATTGACCAGGTCGTCGGCCAGCAGCACCTGGTCGGCCCTAAAAAGATCATCCGCCGGATGGTTGAAGCCCGACAGCTCTCGTCCATGATCCTGTACGGTCCGCCGGGCATTGGCAAGACCAGTATCGCCAGCGCGATCGCCGGCAGTAGCAAGTACGCCTTCCGCCAGCTCAACGCGGCTACCGACGGGCAAAAGGAACTCTCCCAGGTCGCCGCTGAAGGCAAGATGAGCGGGACGGTCGTTCTGCTGCTGGATGAAATCCACCGGCTCAACAAGGTCAAGCAGGACTTTCTTTTGCCGCTACTTGAATCCGGCCAGGTGATCATGATCGGGGCAACCACGGAAAATCCCTACCTGGCCATCTCCCCGGCCATCCGGTCCCGCTGCCAGATTTTTGAACTGAAGCCGTTGACTGAGGAAGAGATCCTGACGGCTGTTGACCGGGCCCTGACCGATGAAGAAAGAGGTCTGGGCAAATACCATGCTAAGCTGACGAAAGAAGCGGGAGAATTTTTGGCGCAAAAGGGCAACGGAGACCTACGGGCCACTTTAAACAGCCTGGAGCTGGCAGTTTTGTCGACCAAGCAGGAACTGGAAGCTGAGGGCAAAGATGCCTCCTCCTTCACGGTCACCCTGGATGACATGGCGGATTCCTTGCAAATGAAGATCCAGAACTTTGACGCCGACGGGGACGGCCACTATGACCTCTTATCCGCCTTTCAAAAGTCCATCCGGGGCTCAGATACTGACGCGGGCCTGCACTACCTGGGCCGGCTGCTGGAATCAGGTGACCTGGTCTCAATCTGCCGCCGGCTCAGCGTGATTGCCTACGAAGACATCGGACTGGCCAATCCCCCCGCCTGTGAGCGGGCTATTTTGGCCGTACAGACGGCCCAGCAGCTGGGCCTGCCGGAAGCCCGGATCCCCCTGGCCAACGCCGTTATCGAGCTCTGCTTGTCTCCTAAGAGCAATTCTGCGATGACGGCCATTGACGCGGCTTTAACCGACATCCGCCAAAGCAATGTCGGCCAGATTCCTGACCAGTTGAAAGACGCCCACTACAAGGGGGCCAGCAAGCTGGGCCACGGGACTGGCTACCTCTACCCCCACGACTATCCGGGCGACTGGGTGGCCCAGGCTTATCTGCCTGACCGCCTGCAGGGCAAGCAGTATTTTGCCCCTAAGGGCGAGAGCAAGTTTGAAGTGGCTTTTAAGAGCCAGTACCAGCGCCTGCATGACCTACAAAAAACGGGTCTTAAGATAAAATGAAAGCGCTGCATTTCTACTTGACAAAGTCTCCTGGGTTCTATATTATAATAAGTGATCTGAGTTGATCGTCAGAAAGCTTATTTGTAATTAGTTGACCGATCAAACTTAAGGACGTGGTGGCCTGTCAGTAACTACTGAATCGGAATGCTGCTCACGCAGAATCCATATTCACTGCGCGACGGGCCGGATTTTGTGAATTTTTTACGGGATCAACAGCGCCATTTATGCTTTGGTCAACTCGGATTTTCTTAGACAATAACAGCGGTCCTTCGGGCCGCTTTTTTGTTTATTCCTGCCGCTAGCTTACTCAGTGTGTTTTCACTTCCTGTGAAAACTAGAAAGTTTAACCGATGCTCTACATCCGTATTTTCATGATTATTTTTATCGCCTGCCTGCTGCTGACTGCCTGGTACCTCTGGCACCGGAGAAACGGCGCCTTCCTGGTCTTCGACGTCTCCAGCTCCCCGGAGCTCCACAGCCTGATGACCATCTGCTCTTGGACGCTCCTGGCGATCAGCGTCTTGGGAATCGTCCTGCTCTTCTTTGACAACAAGTATCTCAACTTGATCACCCTCTTTTTAGGCTCAGCGACGATTTTTATCTTCGCCCTCCTGCTTTCGCAAAACAATCAGTAAATTTATTAAAATGCTTTCATTTTTTTGGTAAAATAGAGACAGGAAGAGGTGGCAAAAATGACTAAACAATACCAATACAAACATATCCAAGTTGCCGTTGACGGTTCCAAGGAAGCTGACCTGGCTTTCAAGAAGGCCGTAACGGTTGCCAAACACATGAACGCCAGCCTGGAAATTCTCCACGTTATCGACACGCGGTCCTTCCAGAACGTTTCCAGCTTTGACTCAGCCATGGTTGAGCAGGTTTCCAACGACGCCAAGAAGAAGATGGAAAAGTACTACCAGTCTGCCCAAGACAGCGGCGTCAAGGAAGTCCACTACTCTATCGAATTCGGCTCACCAAAGGCCATCATCAGCCGGGAATTCCCGAAGAAGCACGACATCGACCTGATCGTTGTCGGCGCGACCGGCTTGAACGCCGTTGAACGCCTGCTCATCGGCAGCGTAACTGAATACGTCACCAGAACTGCTGACTGCGACATCCTGGTCGTTCGGCACAACAAGGCTGGCTTGGACTAAGTCCAGTAAATTTTTTAACCGCTAAACCGCTTGGTTTAGCGGTTTTTTCTGCCTGCTTTTTGCCCGGTCTTAACTTTTTTGCTCAAAAGGCTTGCTAAGTGAGTGATTACTCAATATAATCCTCTGATGTAAATGAGTGATTACTCACTTAATTCAACAACGCAGATAAAAAGGAGCAAATTATGACTGAAGAAAATGACCTTATCCTCCTGGACCAGCTCTGTAAGACTTTCGGTGAGCGCACGATCCTGGACCGGGTCGACCTCAACCTGCATCCCGGCGAAATCGTCGGATTGATCGGCCCTTCCGGCGCCGGCAAATCAACCATGATCAAGGTCAGCCTGGGCATGGAAAAGGCAGACAGCGGCCAGGCCCTGATCCTGGGCAAGTCCATGCCCAACCGCGCTATCCTGGCTGACCTGGGCTACATGGCCCAGGCCGATGCCTTGTATGAAAAGCTGACCGCCCGGGAAAACCTCCACTTTTTCGCGGTTATGAAGGGGATTCCCAAAAGTGAAATCATCCCCCAGATTGAGCACGCCGCCAAAGTCGTCGACTTAGACCGGAACCTGGACCAGCGGGTTAAGACCTTCTCCGGCGGGATGAAGCGCCGCCTGTCTTTAGCGATCGCTTTGCTGGGCAAACCTCGCCTGCTCATCCTCGATGAACCGACTGTCGGCATTGACCCGGCTCTTCGCCGGAAGATCTGGCAGGAGCTGCGCCGGTTAAGGGACAAGGGCCGGGGGATCCTGGTGACGACTCACGTCATGGATGAAGCCGAGCTGACCGACCGGGTCGCCCTGCTTTTGCACGGGCAGGTCATCGCCTTTGACCCGCCAAAGAAATTAGAGAGCGACTACCAAGTTGCCACGATCGAAGAAGTCTTTTTAAAGGCTGAAGCCAAGCTGGAGGACGAGCAAGCATGAGAATTTTAACTATCAGCAAAAAGGTAATCACCGAATTGATCCGGGACAAAAGAAGCCTGGCCTTGATGTTCATCGCCCCCCTGCTCATTCTCTGGCTGATGAATGTCATGTTCTCCGCCTCCAGTGACATCACGATCACACTAGGGACCAGCGGGGTCAAAGCGGGTCTGGTCAAGAAGCTGGACAAGGTTTCCGGCGTTTCTGTCAAAAAATACCCGAATGTTTCTTCGGCCAAGCGGGCTTTGAAAAAGGGCCAGGCCGACAGCATTATCGTCAAAGACGGCAACCGCTATGTCGTCACCCACGCCAATACTGACTCTAGCAAGACCCTCCTGGCCAAAAACGCCTTGAAGCCTGCCTTAATCAAGCAGCAGACCAGCCAGGCCAAGGAACAAGGGCAGAAAATGCAAATACTTCTAAAAAAACAGCAAGCAGCCATTGCCAAACTGACCACGGCCCTGGCCAAGGTCTCCGGCCAAAAAGCAGCTACGGTAAAAGCAAAGAACAAGCAGGAAACTGCTTCTGCCTCCTCTGTCAAGATTGTCAACCACTACCAATATGGTGACAAGGACACCGGCTACTTTGCTAAAATCGCCCCAGTTTTGATGGCCTTCTTCATTTTCTTCTTCGTCTTCTTGATCTCCGGCATGGCCCTTCTTGGCGAACGGACTTCCGGTACCCTGGACCGCCTTTTGGCCACCCCGGTCAAGCGCAGCGACATCGTCTTCGGCTACCTGCTGGGCTACGGCCTCCTGGGCTTCTTGCAAGCAGTCGTCATCTGCCTGGCCGGCATCTACATCTTGAATATTGAAATTGTCGGCAGCTTAGCCGCCGTAGTCACGGTCTGCGTGTTATTTGCCTTCGTGGCCCTGGCTTTCGGCCTACTCTTATCAACCTTTGCCGAATCAGAATTCCAGATGATGCAGTTCATCCCCCTCATCGTCGTTCCCCAGGTTTTCTTTTCCGGCATCGTTCCCCTTTCATCCATGGCCGGCTGGGTCCAGGCCCTGGGAAAAATTTTACCCTTAATCTACGCGGGCGACGCCATGACTGGTATCATTATGGAAGGACAAAGTTTAGCCCAAGTTTCCGGTGACCTGGCCGCCCTGGCCTGCTTCCTGCTGGTCTTGACCAGTCTCAACATCCTGGGCTTGAAACGGTATCGAAAGGTGTAAAAAATGAGCGAGACAACTATTCTGGATGACTATCAGGCACTCCTGGCCGGCAAGCAGCTTCCCCAGGGGCAGAAAAAGACCCTCCTGGCCGCGATTGAGCTTTTCAGCCAGCAGGGCTTCGACGGAACTTCCACTGCCCAAATCGCTGAGCGGGCAGGCGTCAGCCAGGCAACGATTTTTAAGTACTACAAGACCAAGAATGATCTATTGAAGGCGGTGATCGAGCCGGTGATCAACGAGCTCTTGCCCCGCCTTCAAGGCGACTTCATTGAGGACATTAAGGGAAATTCCGCCAATAGCCGGGCGGAACTGGTCAATTTTATCGTTTTCAACCGTTTTGCCTTCCTTAAGCAGAACCGGCAGGTCATCCGGATCGTCCTGCAAGAGCTGCTGACCAATCCGGACTTTGTCGGCGAGATCGTGCGGGTCTTTCAAGCCCGGCTGGCGGAAAGCCCGCGCCTGGTTCAAAGCAACCTGGTAATTCTTTTGGAAAAGCATCCCGAATACCAGCCCATGGACCTGCTGAGGATCATTGCCGGACCACTGGCAGCCTACTTTATGCAGCGCTTTGTCTTCTTCCCGGACCGGGAATTTGATGAAGACCGCGACTTAAAGCAAATCACCAAGCAAATCCTGCTCGTTTTAGACTAAATAAAACCGCCCCGGTCTCTTGACCGAGGCGGTTTTCGTTTGCTCTCAAAAATTCAGTTAAAAGTCGCCAGCCGTGCTGAACATGTAGTCCTTATTGTGCCACTTCATCGAGAGGATC
>SFHY01000105.1 GCA_004556255.1 Lactobacillus delbrueckii | reverse complement strand
GCCGTTGAAGACCAGGTTCTTGATATTTGGTCTGATCATCCAGGCCTGGCCCATGTGGTAAAGCGGGCTGATGGCTTCCTGGTCGATTAGGATCTTTTCCGCCTTGAGCAAGGCCTTGCGGCGCTTGGTCTTGTCCATGGTCAAGGAAGCCTTGACTGCCTTGTCATATTCCTTGTTCTTCCACTTTCCGAAGTTGTAAGTCTGCCCTGACTGCATGTAAGCCAGGAAGTGGTATGGGTCCGGGAAGTCGCTGGTCAAGCCGCCCAAAACGACGTCAAAATTATTGGCAATTTGCCGGGAAACCCGGGTCGTCTTTGGCAGGTTGTTGACGGAAACGGTCATCTTGCCGCCAAAAGCCTCAGTCAAGGCGCTCTGGATGAATTCCGTCTGCTTCTTGTAGCTATCATCGTCGTCAGCCATCAGAGTAAAGGAAACCTTCTTGACGCCCAGTTCCTTCAAGGCCTTCTTGAAGTAGCTGCGGGCGGACTTGAGGTCGTATTCCACGTACTTGTTCACGCTGGAGTTGGCATTTTCCGCTTCCTGGGCAAAATTCTTCCCGTCTAAAACCACGTTGGTGGCTGAGAAGGTCTTGGCCTGGGTGTTGTAAGTCCCGATCGTGGACAAGAGCTGCTTGCGGTTGATGGCCATGGAGATGGCCCGGCGCAAGTTGGCATTACGGAAGATCTTTTTCTTCTTATAGTTGTAGCAGAGGTAGGTAGTGTTGCCCAAGGTCAGAACCCGGTAACCCTTCTTGCCCTTCATGCTCTTGGCTGCCTGGGTGTCCAGGATAGCCGCGTCCAGCTTCCCGGTCTGGTAGAGGTTGTAGTCAGTTGACGGGGTCTTCTGGACACTGTAGTTGATCGTCTCCAGCTTAACTGCCTTCTTATCCCAATAATACGGGTTCTTAGCCAGCTTCCAGGTCAGGTTGGACCCAGTCCAGCCCACGGACTTGAAAGGCCCGTTGTAGACGGCATAGGCGGATTTGGTCCCGTAGCGCTTGCCGTACTTCTTGACAGCTTTGGAGTCCAGCGGCTTCAAGCTGATGGCCGTAACGACCTTAAAATAAGGAATCTTCTTTTCAAAAGTCACGACCAGCTTGTACTTTCCTTCGGCCTTGACGCCCAGGCTGGACGGCTTCTTCTTGCCTTCAGAGATCTTGATGGCATTCTTGATGCCTTCGTAGTTGTTGACCTGGCTGGAGGCAGTCTTGGGGTCAACCTGCCTGCGCCAGGCGTAAACGAAGTCTTCTGCCGTTACCGGGTCCCCGTTTGACCACTTGGCGTCCTTTCTCAAGTAAAAGGTCCAGGTCAAGCCGTCTTTAGAGGTCGTGCTCTTGGTAGCCACGCCCGGAACGGTTTTGGAGTTTTCGCCCAGCCGGTAGAGGCCTTCATAAGTATTGGCGATCTGTTCCTCACTGGCTGTATCGTCGGCCTTAGCCGGGTCCAGGCTTTCCAGTTCAGAAGTGGTCATCCAGTTGATTGACTTTTCATAGCCGCTGCTGGAGACAGGCTTGGCTGACTTGGTCGCAGTCTTGCTGCAGGCGGCCAGCAAGAAGGCACCGGATACGGCGACAGTTGCCGTCAGAAGCTTTTTAAAATTACTCACTGTTTTATCCTCTCTTGGTCAAAAAACTTTTTTGTAAAACACATCTTTTAGCAATTCATCAGCATCTAATCATTCTCTCATTATAAAATATTTCCCAGCCTGTGACAAATTAAAAAATATGACAAAAAGAAAATAGCCAGAATAATATATAGAGAAAAACAAAAACGGAGCCAGGGCTCCGTTTTCAAAAAATCTGTTAACTTGATTTTGTAATTTCCAGGCTACTTGATGTAGGCTTCCTTGAAGTTGTAAGGTGCGCCGGCACCGTTGAAGACAACGCCCTTGACGCTGGTCTTAACCAGGGTAGCTTCGTTTGAGTAGTACAGTGGGGTGACACCTTGGTCTTCGATCAAAGCGCGGTCAGCAGCCACCATAGCCTTCCAGCGGGCTGCGGTTGACCCAGTCGTCTTAGACAGGGAAATGTTCTTGTTGTAGATGGTTGACTGCCACTTCCCGTAGTTGTAGGCGTTGCCCTTGGAGAGCAGGTCCAGGAAGGAGATTGGATCTGAGAAGTCGGCGGTCCAGCCAGTAGCCACGACGTCGAACTTCAAGCTTGATACCCGGGACAGACGGGTCTTGAATGGCACGTTGGAAACTTCGACCTTCATGCCCAGGGTTGATTCCAGGGCACTTTGGATAAATTCGGTAACCTTCTTGGCGTCGTCAGTGTCATCCCCAAGCAGGTTGATCGTGATTTGCTTCTTGCCCAGTTCCTTCAAAGCCTTCTTGTAGTATTCCTTGGCCTTGGCCTTGTCGTAGCCTTGAACAGCCTTAGTAGCAGCGGTTTGCACTTCACTTGAGAAGTCCTTGCCAGTGCTTGAGTCAGTAATCCCGGCAGCCGTGAAGGAAACAGCAGGACTGTTAGCCGCGCCGACAGTCGTTGCCAGGTCCTTCTTGTTGATGGACAGGGAGATAGCCTTGCGCAAGTTTGCGTTGGCCAAGTTCTTGTCCTTGGCAATGTTGTATTGCAGGTATCTGGTAGAAGCAAACTTTCTTACAGTCCAGCCGGTTGCCCCCTTAAGCTGCTTGCTTTGCTGGGCGTTCAGGTTGGTTTCGTCCAGCTTGCCGCTTTGGTAGAGGTTGTAGCTGGTTGACTGGGTCTTTTGGACGCTCATGCTGATCTGGTCCAGCTTGACGTTCTTCTTGTCCCAGTAGCTGTTGTTCTTGACCAGCTTCCAGGAAAGGTTGGTCCCGGTCCAGCCGGTCATCTTAAATGGACCGTTAGACAGAACGTACTTGGCAGCCGTACCGTACTTGTCCCCGCACTTTTCCACGAACTTTTGGTTTTGCGGGAAGAAGATGTAGAAGCCCATCAGCAGCTTGAAGTATGGGATTCTCCGGTCCAGGGTCACCGTCAGCTTGTACTTGCCGTCAGCCTTGATGCCCAAAGTGTTGACTGCCTTCTTGCCGGCAACGATCGCGTCAGCGTTCTTGATGCCGGAGAACAGGTAGGCGTATTCAGAAGCAGTCTTTGGGTTGACCGTTCTTCTCCAGGAGTAGACGAAGTCCTGGGCGGTAACTTCATCCCCGTTGGCCCATTTAGCGCCCTTGCGGAGGTTGAAGGTCCAGGTCTTGCCGTCAGAGCTTTCCTTCCAGCTCTTGGCGATCCCCGGGGTTGGCTTGGCATTGTTGCCCAGCCTGATCAAACCTTCCATGACATTGTTGAACTGGTCAGCGTCGTAACGGTCGGTGGCCTTGGACGGGTCCATGGTCGTCAGTTCGGCAGCTTCTGTCCAGGACAACTTCTGGGCCTTGGATGATGAGCTTGACTTGCTTGATGAGCTGCCACAGGCTGCCAGAAGCGCAGCTGAGGCGAGCAAAACTGAGCCGGTAGCGAATAACTTCTCTTTTCTCATAATTGCACCTCATTTTATTAAAAAGCAAGCATAGATTAGATTAGATTAGAATTAAAAGCTATAACTTAAACCTAATTATAACGGGGATTTTTTAATTTTCAACCCCTTTTTAAAAATAAAAACAGACAAAAAACAGGCAAAAAAGAGAACGCCTTCCGGCGTTCTCTTCTAAGCTTTAGCTAGCTTGTTTTTACTTGATGTAGGCGTCCTTGAAGTTCCAAGTACCACGGTTTTGGATGACGTTCTTGACACTTGGACGGATCATCCAGACATTAGTGTCGTAGTACAATGGTGAGATCCCGGCATCCTTCAGCAGGATGGTTTCAGCCTTGCTCAGATCGCTCCAGCGCTTGCTTGCGGAAGCAGTAGTCTTGGAGTCAGCAACCAGCTTGTCGTAAGTTGCGTTCTTCCACTTACCATTGTTTTCAGAGTTGGTGGAAGTGAACAGGTCCAGGAAGGAGATTGGGTCGGCGAAGTCGGCGCTCCAGCCGGAGACAACGATGTCGAAGTTGCCGGCAGTTGACCGGGACAGACGGGTCTTGAACGGCAGGTTTTGCACGCTGACGCTGACCTTGTCGCCGAAGGTTGATTCAAAGTTGGACTGCAGGGCTTCAGTGGTCTTGTTGCCGGCGTCAGTGTCGTCAGACAGGATCTTGAAGCTGAACTTGCTTACGCCCAGTTCCTTCAAGCCCTTGTTCATGTACTTAACGGCTTCCTTCTTGTTCGGGTTAGCCGGGTACAGGCTTTCAGCTGAGCTTGGGATCAGCTTGGTGTAGTCTTCCCCGTTGACGTTGGTCAATTGGGTTGGAGTCAAAGTGTCGGCTGGCTGGTTGTTGCCGCCCAGAGTGGTGGTCAGGCCCTTCCGGTTGACAGCCAGTGACAGGGCCTTGCGGACGTTAGCATTAGCCAGGTACTTGTTCTTGGCAATGTTAAATTGCAGGTAGAAAGTAGCACCTTGGTTAAGTTCGGTGTAACCCTTTTGGTTCTTCAATTGCTTGGTTTGTGAAGAGTCCAAGGCAGTCGCGTCCAGCTTGTTTGACTGGTAGAGGTTGTAGGCAGTTGATGGAGTCTTCTGGACAGTCCACTTGATGGTGTCGAGCTTGACGCTCTTCTTGTCCCAGTAGTATGGGTTCTTGACCATCTTCCAGGACAGGTTGGACCCGGTCCAGCCAGCGTGCTTGAATGGCCCGTTGTAGAGCATGTACTTAGAAGCCGTGCCGTACTTAGAACCGTACTTGGTAACAGCCTTTTCTGACTGCGGGAAGAAGACGGCAAAGCCCATCAGCTTGTCAAAGTATGAGATCCGCCGTTCCAGGGTGATGACCAGCTTGTACTTGCCAACAGCCTTGATCCCCAGAGAGCTGACTGGCTTCTTGCCGGCAACGATGGCATCAGCGTTCTTGATCCCGGAGAAGAGGT
>SFHY01000104.1 GCA_004556255.1 Lactobacillus delbrueckii | reverse complement strand
AGTCAGTTGGCATTTCCTTGCCAGTCCACAGCTTGAAGGCAGCGGCACCTTGTTCGATCATCATACCGATCCCGTTGTAGATGTGCTTTACGCCAGCCTTTTCGGCAACTTCCATCAGCTTGGTCTTGCGTGGTGCGTAAACAGTGTCGGAAACAACCATGTCTTCGTGGAACCATGATGGGTCTTCAACCAAAGTTTGGTCTTGCAATGGGTTCATCCCTACGCTGGTAGCATCGCAGTAGATGTCTGATTCAGCGATTGACTTCTTGAAGTCTTCCTTGTCTTCCAAGTGGTGAACGCTGGCTACGCAGTCAGTTTCCTTGTTGATGGTTTCAACGTTCTTGACTGCTTGTGCCCACTTGTCGTCATCCAGGTTGAAGATGCGGATTTCCTTGGCGCCTTCCAGGGAAGCAGTAACAGCGATTGGAGTAGCGGCACCGCCGGCACCGGCCAAAGTAATGATCTTGCCCTTAACGTCTTGGCCGTCCTTCTTCAAGGCCCGCAGCCAGCCCATGCCGTCAGTGGTGTAGCCGGTCAAAACGCCATGTTCGTTAACGATGGTGTTTACGGCGTCACACATTTGTGAAGTCTTGTCCAGCTTGTCCAGGTAAGGGATGACCTTCTTCTTGTTCGGCATTGACACGTTTGAACCCCGCATGTCCAAGGTCCGGATAGCGTCGATAGCGCCTGGCAGCTTTTCGTTGTCGATTTCAAAGCAAAGGTAAGCCCCGTTCAAGCCTAACTTGGCAAAAGCGTTGTTGTGCATGGTTGGTGACATGGTGTGGCGGATTGGGTAAGCCATCAAGCCTACCAGGATCGTGTGCCCGTCAAGCCAGCCGGTTATTGGTCCGTTAACGCCTTGAATCTTCGTTTCTTCAATCTCGTTGTTTCTTTCGTCTGCCATTTCTGGAATCTCCTTTAAACTTTTAACAAGTTACTTTTTTCTCAATTCACTATTATGTTATCGTTTTCAGCCCTCGTGATAAATAAGGCAAAGCAAAATTATTGATAAAAGCATTTTATCAGTTCTAGATTAACGGTATAATATAGGCATGGAAACCTGTTGTGCATAATTTGGAGGTAAACATGAACATTCGACATTTGCGCTTCTTCGTCGAGCTGGCTAAGACGGAGCACATGGCCAAGGCAGCCGAAAAGCTGGGCATCTCCCAGCCTTCCCTCTCCTACGCCATCAGCAGCATTGAGGAAGAGCTCGGCGTACCCCTGTTTGAAAAAGAGGGCCGGAACATCCGCTTGACCAACTATGGCAAGATCTACCTGGAATACGTTAAAAGCGGCTTGAGCGACCTGGACCGGGGCGGCGAGTACATTGCTGAATTGCTGGACGTCAACCGGGGCCATATCAGAGTCGGCTTCACCTTTACCATGGGCCAGGACCTGATTCCCCAGCTGATTTATAGATTTAAGCAGGAAAAAGATACCAAGGACATTTCCTTCTCCTTCGTGCAGGGAACCACTGACGATTTGGTTGAGCAACTGGTCAATGACGACCTGGACCTGGTCGTCTCCTCAGCCCCTGACCTGCCCGGCCTGGAGGACAAGATCGACATCTCCCACCTGGTTGACCAGGAAATGCTGGCTGTCGTCCCCTTCTCCAATCCTCTAGCCAAAAAGGACTCTGTCTCCCTAGCTGATTTAGCCAAGTACCCAATGATCTACTACAGCAAAAACAGCGGCCTGCGCCCCCGCCTGGACAAGATGTTCGCTGACGCCGGCGTCAAACCGAAGATCATCATGGAGTCCATGGAAGACCATACCATCATCGGCTTCGTTCACTGGGGCTACGGGGTAGCCATCGTGCCCCACCTGCCCCAGCTGGACCCGCGGACGGTCAAGCTCTTGCACATTGATGAAAATGTCGGCGTTCACCCGATTTTTGTCGTGAAAAAGTCCGACCACTTCCTGACCCCAGCCGTAACCAGATTCGAACAATTTATCAAGTCTTACTGCCGGAAGCGTTACAATAACGAACATAAGCTCGTTTAAAAAGAAAAAGTCCAAGCATCAGCTTGGGCTTTTTTAGCAAGTTTTTGTAAGGAAGAAGGTTCCCGTGGCCAAAAAAGAACAAAGTGTACGTTTTCACATGACTTATTTTTTGGCCCGGGAGAAAGTTTGTGAATTGTTAGCAATGTTAGTGGCTGGCACCGGAAGTTGCTTCTGGCTTAGGAGCCGGAGCATGGCTGGCGCTGGTAACAACGTCAACGGCGTAGTTGTTGGCATTGTCAGCTGCTGCGGTCCCTGCCACGAAACCGGAAGCGTAGGACCAGGAGTTCATCATTGACGGCATTGAGTCCTTGCCGTTGGCCCCGCCAACCAGTTCGCCGGCAGCGTAGAAGTTGGCAACTGGCTTAAAGTCGTTGTCCAAAAGCTGCATGTCCTTAGTGGCTTCGTAGCCGCCCATGGTGGTGCAGAAACGGAGCTTTTGTTCAATGACGTAGTAAGTGTCGCCTTCCAGCTCGTGGAGGAACTTGGCGTCGCGGCCGAATTCCGGATCGCGGCCAGCCTTGGCGTATTCCTGGTAGTGGTCGAAGGTTTCCTTCAAGTTGCCGTAGTCGATGCCGGCCTTTTGCGCTACAGTGGCCAGGTCGCCCTTGACCAGAACCGGGCTCTTCTTGCCATCATTAGCAAAGAAGCCTTGAACTTCTTCAGCGGTGAAGCCGTACTTAAGCATCAGTTCATAGTAGCGGTCCCAGATCCGCTGGTCCATCAAGACAAAGCAGATCTTGTCCTTTTCATTGGCAATCGCGTCACGGAAGTGGGTGTAAGGCAGGCTTTCGTTGACTACCCGCTTGCCGGCCCGGTTGACAAAAATTGCTCCCATGTCGCTGGCTTCCTTGGTTGAGTAAGTAGTCAATTTGGCAATGCCAGGTTCAACTTCCAAACCGTGTGGGTAAACCTTGTACCAGTCCAGGTTCCGGGTCACCAGGTTCATGCCCTTGGCAAAGCCGAAGTAGTCACCAGTTGAAGTCATTGGCCCGTAGTAAGGAATGTCAGTCTTGTGTTCCTTGAAGTCCTTGGCGCCCCAGCCGCCAGCAGCCAGAACCAGGGACTTGAAGTTAACCGTGGTGGTTTGGTGCTTGCCTTCAGCAACCAGGCTGGTCAAGACGCCGGCCGGGTTCTTCTTCAGTTCTTCAACCCGGGCGTCGGTCAACAGGATCCCGCCCTTGGCCTTGAAGGCGTCAGCTACCTTGGTTACGACTTCATAGGAGCTTTGGCTTGGCATTTCCACTTGCCGGTTAACGCTGTGTTCAATGGTCTGGGTTTCTGCCTTTTGGTAGGTCAGACCAGCGAAGCCAGTGATAAAGTCAATGGCCTTGCCGATGTTGTCAGCCAGCAGGTGGGACATTTCAGGGTAGTTGGTCCCCCGGCATTCTCTGGTGATGTCGTCAAAAAGGCGCTGGGCTGAGTCTTCTTCAGCTGCAGAACCAAAGAGCTTCTTGGCCAGTTTTGACCCGGTAGCAGTCACGTTGGACCCGTTCAAGATGGAAGCCCCGCCGACATAGCCGTTCTTTTCCAAAACGACGACCTTCTTGCCCATGGACAAGGCCCGGCAGGCAGCGATAAGGCCAGCCATGCCAGAGCCGACAACAGCCACGTCAACGTCCAAAGTGACAGCCTTGTGGCTTCTGTCAACTGGCCGGGGAGCTGGCATGAGACCTGCTTCATCCAGCGCCTTTTGGCCGGATTCCAGGATGGCCTTGGTCATGATGGTTGCCCCGGAAACAGCGTCAACGTTGAAGCTGTTGGCAGCCAGAACGTTGTCGCGGAGCTGGCCGAAGGCCTGGTTGAAGACAGCCTTGGTTTCTGAGCTCTTGGTTACCTTGATGTCGGCAATTTCGCGGTTTTCGATTTCAATGTCAAAGTCGATTTCCCCGTTACGGCCTTGTGCTTGCGCTTTAAGTGTTTCTTTACTCATGAGATCTTCTCCTGCTATTTATTTTTCTACAATCGCTTTCATTATAAAAAGACCGGTTACTTAAAAAAATAAGTCCCGGTCTTTTTATTAATAGATCGTCTTTATTGAAAATAGTATATCAATCAGCCTTACCCTGTTTTTTCTGGCCAACCCGCTTAACCACAAAGGCTAAGGCAGTACCGACCAGCATATTGGCCACGTTCAAAAGCAGGATCAAGCGCGGGGCAGCCGCGCCGGTCCGAGCCGTAATGGAAGCCGCCAGCTGGATAATAGCAAAGTTGGCGAAGGCTGAGAAGAAGCCGCCCCAAGACTGGACGGTCGCCTTCATGTCCGGGTACATCTGGCCCAGGACGCTTTGGCCCAGCTGGTAAAGACCGCTGGCCGCGAAGAAGCCGACCGCCAGACTGGTCAGGTAGAGGATTTGCGGGGCCTTGATGAAGTAGGCCAAAAGCAGGCCAGCCGCGCTGAGCAGGGGGTACCAGATCAAGATGTCGATTTCCTTGACCCCTTTTTTAATGATAAAGGAGTTGAAAAGGACGGCAATTGAGGCCCCAACCGCGTAGACTGACTGCAAGGAGCTGGGGTTGGCAATCCCGTAGGACTTGGCCAGTTCCTGGTAGGTGTTGATCCAGAGCAGGAAGGCAGCCGTGGAGGTGAAGCCCATCAAAACCAGGCTCCAGACGCCCAGGTTGAAGTCGTGCTTGGCTTTTTCCTGCTTTTTCGGGCCAGTGATCTGGTCTGGGTAAGGTGAAAAGGCCAGAATCAAGGCCATGACGATGTACAAAATGCCGGCCAGCATGAAGACGGTCCGGTAGCCTGAACCCAGGACCGTCCCCAGCAAAATAGCTAAAGGCAGGCAGAATTGGCCGATGTTGATGGCAAACTTAGACATGAGGCCTGCTACTGAGGCACTTTCTGGGAAAATTTCGGTTCAGTATAAATTCTTGTGTAAATAGAAATTAGATAACAAAAAAAGAAGGGTTGTCCCTTACAATGTTAATAACGACAAAAACATGGGGAGCCCTTC
>SFHY01000007.1 GCA_004556255.1 Lactobacillus delbrueckii | reverse complement strand
GCTCAGATCAAAGTACTTTTCCAACTTGGTCAAGCGCTTTTCAACATAGTCTCTCAAAGCTTCAGTGACTTCAATATTTTCGCCACGAACATTGTACTTTAACATAATAATTATCTCCTTTCCCGCTTGCGCGGTTTCTTTACACCCATATTATACCAAACTTGAAAGCGCTTTGTGAAAATATTTAGCGACTAATTGAAAAACTTTCGACCTGGCATTCAGGAAAAGCCGTTTCAATTACGTCGCACGCATGGTAAAGTGTTCGGCCTGTAGTGTAAATGTCATCCAAAAGGATGATCTTGCCTGTTATTGTACCCCTAAATTCCGGATTTAAAAAGAAATTTTGCTTGGCCTGCATCCGGGCTTTTTTATCCTTTTCCCCCTGGGCCCCGGCCCCAGCCTTTTTGGCTAAAAGGGGCGTCAAGGGCAAAAGGGGATTAAAAATTTCCCAGACCGTGTCATAGCCCCGCTTTTTCTGGTGCTCAGGTGAAGTCGGGACAGGGACGAAGCAGTCAGCTGCTAATTGTTTAACGGCAGGGGCCGCCAATTCCTGCAAGACTTGGCAGAGCAGATAGTCCCCATAGCGCTTGTAGCGGACCATCAAGTCGTGAAAGGCCTGGTTGTAGCAGTAAAGGGCCTTGTTTTGCAAAACATTCCCCTGGTAGATCCGCTGCCACTTCTGGCAGTCCTGGCAGATTTCCCCATTATCCTGCCGGCGGCCGCACTGGGGGCAAAAGATGGGGCCGATCTGGTCAAACTGCTGGCGGCAAGCCGGACACAGGCAGGAAGGCTTGCTTTTGCCCGGCAAAAGCAGGCGCCTGATATCCAGATCTTCGGTAAAAGGCTGGTCGCAAAAAAGACAAAGGCTCATCCCCGGTTCATCTCCTTAATCTGCTTGACCGCGCTTCTGATCTGCCGGCTGTAGCGCCGGTAGCAAAAAAGTACCAGCCCGTCCGGGTCCTGCTTGTCTCTGCCTACCCGGCCGGCGATCTGGACCAGGCTGGCGGCGGAATAAATCTCATCATCAGCCGCCACGATAATCACCCAGACATGCTTGAAGGTCACCCCCCGCTCCAAGATCGTGGTCGTCAAAAGCAGGTCCAGGTCCCCTTTTCGGAATTTTTCCACCTTCTCCAGCCGGTCCGGATCCTGGGCGTAAACAGTCGCCAGGCGCGAATTGGGCAGGAGTTTTTTAACGGCAGAGAAATACTGGGGCATCTGGGAAATTCTGGGCAAAAAGACCAGGAGGGGGTGGCCGCTTTTGGCCGCCATTTTGATCCGCCGGGCTAATTTCGGATGCAGGCGGCCCTTGGTCAAAAAGGGTTTAACGTACAAGTCAAGCCGGGGCACGGGCAAGGGATAGCCGTGAAAGCGGCGGTTGAGCCTGACGATGGCCAGTTTCCCCTGCCTGGCCGCTTTTAGCAGGTCCTCAGGCGGAGTAGCCGTCAAAAAGACCCGGCTACCCGTTTTTTTAACGGCATTGCCCGCGGCAAAATGCAACTGGGGATTGCCGGCATATGGGAAAGAATCGATCTCGTCAATGATCAAAAGGTCAAAAGCCTGGTAGTACTTAAGCAGCTGGTGGGTCGTGCAGATGACCAGCTGCTCATTGGCAGGCTGCTTTTCCTCCCGGCCGTGGTACTTGCCGATCTCGACTTCCCCAAAAGCGGCTACTAAGCGGGGGTAAAGCTCATTGACCACGTCGATTCTGGGCGTGGCGATGGCCACCCGGCAGCCGCGGCTAAAAGCCTCAGCCAATAAGGGAAAAATCATCTCCGTCTTCCCCGCCCCAGTCACGGCCTCAACCAGGCAGTCCTCTTTAGCGGCAAATTTTTCCAATAAAAAGCGGCTCACACCCTCCTGCCGCTCTTGCAGCTGCCCTGTCCAGGTCATCCCCGCCCTGGCCGGGTAATGACTGCCAGCCGCCTGGCGGACCAAAAGCTTGCCCTCATCCAGCCTGCCCAGGCCCACGCATGCACGGCAATACAAAAAGCCCGACGGTAGCCGCGCCCAGCAGGAGCTGCCGCAGCGCTGGCAGATGCCATTTTCGATGGCGGGAATTGCCGTCTGCCCCTCTTTTATGCTATTATCCACTTTGTCAACCAGCCATTGGCGGCCGGCCAGAGATTCTTTTTCTTCTGTCACTTTTTTCGCCTCCACTAACTAATACACCAAAAAGGGATGATTTTTTGTCAAAAGAAGCAGATTTTTTAACAATCAAAGAAAACGGCCAGCATGAGCTGGTCATCAAGAAGAGCCGCTTTATCGCGACCCTTGCCCGGGTTCAGACTGAAGATGAGGCCCGGGACTTTATTGCCGCGACCAGCAAAAAGTACCATGACGCCACCCACAACACCTATGCCTATACCCTGGGCATTAATGACGACCGGGTCAAAAGCAGCGACAACGGCGAACCAGCCGGTACGGCCGGGGTGCCGGAATTAAAGACCCTGCAATTAATGGGCCTGAAGAATGTCGCCGTCGTCGTGACCCGGTACTTCGGCGGAATCAAATTAGGGGCCGGCGGCCTCATCCGGGCATACTCTTCCAGCGTCAGCGAAGCAGCTGAAGCCATCGGCATCGTCAAGCGGGTTAAGCAGCAGGAATTGATTTTTACCATCCCCTACAACCGCTATGACAAGGTCGACCACTTCCTTAAGGAAAAAGAGGTCTTCGTTGCCGGCACTGAATATGGCGTAAACATCACCATTTCCATCTACCTGGACCTGGACCAGATTGACCCCTTTATCAGCGATCTAACCGAGCTCTTAAACGGGGAACCGGACCTGATCAAGGGGGACCAGCGCTATAACGAAATTTCCATTAAAAGCGGAGAAAAAAGATTCTAACCAAAAATGACCAAGCATTTCTGCTTGGTCATTTTCTTTTGTCTGTTCAGCTTTATTGTTTTTTACCGCTATTTTTCTCAGCAGGTTTATGGCCGCCCTTGGACCGCTCCTGCCACTTCTGGGGCTTGGCCTCACCCTGGTGCCAGACTTCAACGTCCGGCTCCTTAGTGCGGGTGCTATGTAAAACCAGGCGGTTAATCAAGTGGCTGAGGGGCTTGTATTTTTCGCCCAAAAGTCCGATCGATTCCACAAAGAGCTCAACGGCGATCAAGAGGCCGACCAGCAAGAGGGCCATGGCCCAGATCGGCGACAAGAGGAAGAGCATGGAAACGAAGGAGAAGATCAAAGACAGAGCGTAAATCACCAGCACCGTCTGTCTTTGGGTCAAGCCCAGGTTCATCAGCTGATGGTGGAGGTGGTGCTTGTCCGCCTGGGAAATCGGTTTCTTGTTTAGCTTGCGGCGGATCATGGCGTAGACCGTGTCAGAGATCGGCACGCCTAAGATGATGACCGGCACCAAAAGAGAAATAAAGGTCACGTTCTTCAAGCCCTTCAAGGCTAAGACTGAAATCATGAAGCCCAGGTAAAGGGCCCCGGTGTCTCCCAAAAAGATCTTGGCCGGATTGAAGTTGTATGGCAAAAAGCCCATGAGGCAGGCCGCCAGCATAAAGCAGGCGATCGGCACGTACAGGCCCTGGTTGCGCAAGAAAAAGTAGCCGACGATCCCCATGGTCAAAAGGGAGATGCAGGACACACCTGCCGCCAGGCCGTCTAAGCCGTCAATCAAGTTGACCGCGTTGGTCAAGGCCAGGATCCAGAAAATAGTGATCGGTAGACTGAGATACCAGGGCAAATTGATGGTCTGGCCGGTAAAAGGAATATTCAGCTCTGTCATCCGGATTTCGGCCAAAAAGTAGGTAATCATGGCCGCGATGAAGATCCCGCCCATTTTTTGCCCGGGCTTGAGTTCTAAAATGTCATCGATCATCCCGGTTAAAACGATCACGCTGGAAGCCAGCAAAAGGGCAAAGAGCTCGTGGGTCGGGAACTGCTCTCTGAGCAAGATGAAGGTCCCGATATTGTAAGTCACGAAAATTCCCAGCCCCCCGATGGTCGGCATGGGCTTCTTGTTGACCCGGCGGGCGTTAGGATTGTCCACTGCCCCCAGGACAAAGGCCAGGCGCCGGATGAAAGGAGTGATCGCCACTTGGATGATCACTAGTAAAAAAAGGTCAACGATAATCTTAAACATGGAATTCTGCTTTCTGAGTCTAGTTGAATTAATTATACCGGGCTTTAAGGCGATTTGCCAAATGCTAACAAAAAAGTCCAGAATTCAATCTGGACTTTCCCTATTATTTGGCAACTGCCACGGCACGTTTCTCCCGTATTACGGTGATCTTGATATTGCCCGGGTAATCGAGTTCTTTCTCGACCCTGTCCCGGATTTCGTGGGCCAAAACCGTGGTCTCATCATCTGAGATCTTGCCTGGCTCAACCATTACGCGGACTTCCCGGCCGGCCTGGATGGCATATGCCTGCTTGACGCCGTCATAGCTGCTAGCAATGTCTTCCAGTTCCGTCAAGCGGCGGATGTAGTTCTCCAAGCTTTCGCTTCTTGCCCCAGGCCGGGCGGAGGAAATCGTATCCGCCGCCACGACCAGGTCAGCGATGAAGGAGAGCTTCGGCACGTCGCCGTGGTGGGCAGCGATCGCGTTGACCACCAGGTCCGGTTCATGGTATTTCCGGGTCAATTCAACACCGATTTCTACGTGGGAGCCTTCGATATCGTGGTCGATTGCCTTGCCAATATCGTGTAATAATCCCGCGCGAACCGCTAATTTTTCATCCAAACCAAGTTCAGCTGCCATGGTCCCGGCCAGCTTCCCGACTTCAATCGAGTGCGCCAGCACGTTCTGGCCATAGGAAGTCCGGTACTTCAGCCGGCCCAGGATCTTGACCAGTTCCGGGTTCATCCGGTGGATGCCCAGTTCCATCAAGGCACTTTCACCAGCCTCGTAAATATCGTCGTTGACTTCCTTGCGCGCCTTGTCAACCATCTCTTCGATCCGGGCCGGATGAATCCGCCCGTCCTTGATCAGTTTCTGCAGGGCCCGCTTGGCAACTTCCCGTCTGATGGAGTCAAAACCGCTCAAGGTGACCGTCTTTGGCGTATCGTCAATGATCAGGTCCACCCCAGTCATGGCCTCAAAAGAGCGGATGTTCCGGCCTTCGCGGCCGATGATCCGCCCCTTCATGTCATCGTTTGGCAGGTCCACGACTGACACGGTCGTTTCCGCGACCGTATCCGCCGCGCTGCTCTGGATGGCATCCACGATGATTTGGTGGGCAAAGCGGTCGGCTCTGGCACTGATTTCTTCCTCGTTAGCCCGAATCAGCTCCGCCTTCTCCTTGGTCAAGTGGTCGGAGACCTGGGCCAAGACGATCTTCCTGGCCTCTTCTTCGTCTAAGCGGGAGATTTCCAGCAGCTTGTCATTCTGCTTCTCGACCAGCCCGTGCGCTTCTTCCAGCAAACCAGCGGCTTTTTCTTCCTGCTGTTTGATTTGGTCTTTCCTTTGTGTGAGTTGTTTCTCCCGGTCATCGAGCAGGCTGCTGCGGTGATCCAGGGTATCTTCTTTCTGCTGAAGGCGGTTTTCCTTGCGGGCCGCTTCATCGCGGCGCCCGTTCAGCTCGTCTTCAACCTTCTGCCGGTAATCCCTGATTTCTTCCTGGGCTTCCAGGATCTTGGCCTTCTTCTCCGTCTCAGCATCCCGCTTAACGGCTTCAGCGGCCTGTTTCTGCGCCTGGACCTCGGCCTTGGCGACTTCGACTTCGGCTTTCGCCTTGGCCAAAATAGCCTCCCCGCTCTGCCGGGCGTTTTCCGCCTTGGTTTCCCAGGCATTCTTCCGGATGGCATAACCAATCAGGCATCCCACGACAAGTGAAATAAGAAAAATTACAGCGACTGTTGCGAGAAGAAATATAGTATTATTCATCATGAGTTACGTCGCCTTTGTATTTAGAATTATTCACACATTACTAATCATATGTTACATTTTTGGTCAAGTCAATTCCTTAGCTGCATTTGCGGAAACAAAAAAGATTGCCAGGCTTCTGTTGGCAATCTTTCTTTTAGGCAAAAATGGCCTATTTATCAGCCTTTTCCGGGCTTGCAGCTTCATCTTGCTTCTCTTCGGCAGGAGCTGCCTTCTTAGCCCGCTGCTCCTTGACCTTCTCTGGATTTTCCTTTTCTTCCAGAGATTCAGCATCGATCCCGTAAGCCTTGCGGACCTGGGTCTGGATGTCCTCGTAGACGTCCGGGTGCTCTTCCAGGTACTTCTTGGCGTTTTCCCGGCCCTGGCCGATCTTTTCGCCATGGTAGGAGTACCAGGCCCCTGCCTTGTCGACGATGTCCTGGTCAGCGGCCATGTCCAGCAGTTCGCCGGACTGGGAGATCCCCTGCCCGTACATGATGTCGACTTCAGCTACCTTGAATGGAGGGGCAACCTTGTTCTTGACCACCTTGATCTTGACCCGGTTACCGATAACGTTGGTGGACTGCTTGATCTGTTCAGCCCGGCGGACTTCCAGCCGGATGGTTGAGTAGAACTTCAAAGCCCGGCCACCTGGGGTGGTTTCGGGATTGCCGAACATGACGCCGACCTTTTCCCGGATCTGGTTGATGAAGATGGCAATGGTCTTGGTCTTGGCAATCGTCCCGGAGAGCTTGCGCAGGGCCTGGCTCATCAAGCGGGCCTGCAGGCCGACGTGGGAATCACCCATTTCGCCTTCAATTTCCGCCCGCGGCACCAAGGCGGCAACGGAGTCGACCACGACAATGTCGATGGCCCCGCTGGAAATCAAGGTGTCCGCGATTTGCAGCCCTTCTTCCCCAGTGTTTGGCTGAGACAGGATCAACTGGTCGATATCAACGCCCAAGGCTTCAGCGTAAGCCGGGTCCATGGCATTTTCCGCGTCGATGTAGGCAGCCGTGCCGCCCCGCTTCTGCACTTCAGCTACGGCGTGCAGGGCAACGGTCGTCTTACCGGAAGATTCCGGACCGTAGATTTCCACGATCCGGCCCCGCGGGTAGCCGCCCACGCCCAAGGCCGCGTCCAGGGCAAGTGAGCCTGATGGTACAGTTGAGATCTGGGTGTCGACCTTCTCGCCCATCCGCATGACCGCGCCTTTACCGAAGTTCTTTTCAATTTTCTTTAAAGCCGCTTCAAGAGCAGCTTGTTTTTCATCTTTAGCCAAATTTTTTCCCTCCTGGAAACTTACTAATAAATATTATACTTTGAAGGCCAGGTAAAAAGCAAGAAAAATCCGAACTAACGTTCAAATTATTTCTCCTCCACTTACTAGTACAAGAAAAAAGCCCTTTTTTCCTTAAACTGACTTAAAAAAATAAAAAATGAGTACCTCGCTGATACTCATTTTTAAAAGAATAGTGATTTTCTAAATGCTTACATTGAGCCCTTGAAGACGTCCCATGAAGAATGGAAGTAGTCGTAGCCGGAGTAGATCGTGAAGATCAAAGCCAGGTAGAGCAGGATGGTGCCCAGGTGGAAGATGTCGCCAAAGAGCAGGAAGATGATTGACAGCATCTGGCAGGTGGTCTTGATCTTGCCAGGCATGGCTGCGGCCATGACCTTGCCGTTGTTTTCAACCACGATCAAGCGCAGGCCGGTAACAGCCAGTTCCCGGCAGACGATGATGGCTACAACCCAGGCCGGAGCCAGGTTCAATTCAACCATGAAGATGAAGGCCGTCATGGTCAGCATCTTGTCAGCCAACGGGTCAGCAAACTTACCAAAATTGGTTACCAGTCCCCGGGACCGGGCGATGTGACCGTCAAACCAGTCGGTTGCAGAAGCAACGGCAAAGACGATCATGGCCACCACCCGGCTCCACAGAATTTCAGTCCCTGCCAGGGTGAATGAGCCGGCTGGCCATTGGGCGATCAGCAGGATCATGAAGACAGGAATCAAGAAGATTCGGAAAACAGTCAGTTTATTTGGTAAATTCATTGCTTTAAATTCCTCACTTTTCAGACTTAAAGATCATTCTTCTCTTATTGCTTGCTGCTGGAAGCGGCAGATGATGATGACGCAGCTGATGACCGGCTGCTTGGAGCAGCGCTGGATGAAGCTTGAGAGCTTGATTGAACGCTGGAGCTGGAAGCAGCTGGCCGGCTAGAAGCTGAGCTTTGCACACTAGAACTTGCCCGGCTGCTGTATCTCGTGCTGGTACTGGTGTTAGTGTTAGTGCTGGTAGTCGTGCGGCTTGCTGAAGCAGAGCTGTCACCCAGGTAGATGGTCAAACGGGTCGTGCCGTTGATTGGAGTGAACGGAATCTTCTTGCCGCCAACAGTTACAGTCACGCCAGTGTCAGTCCCCAGGTAAACGATCAAAGTTTGCCCCTTCTTGACAGTTTCCGTGTGCTTTTCACCGCTTTGCAGGGTCCCCTGGTTGGTGATCACGTTGTCAACGGAAACGTAGTAGTAGATGCTTTGCTTGCTTGACCGGACTACCAAAGGCGTGCTGGACTTGATGCCAGTTACCCGGTAACTTGAGCCGCCAAGTGAAGCAACCTTGATTGCGCTGGTCTTCTTTTTCTTAGATGAAGCAGAAGCAGATGAGCTCTTCTTGCTAGAAGACTTCTTGGAAGTGATGGTGACGCTGGAGCCAGCATTTTCCTTCTGGCTGCTTGACCCGGTCTTCTTCATGTTGGCAAAGACCATCCCCCCGATCAAAAGCAGGAGGGCGATCCCGCAGCCCAGGGCCAGGCGGGGCACAAGCTTGCGCCACTTGGCGTCCTTAGGAGCTTCCTCGGCAACTTCCCGCTTGGCTGGCCGGCTGACACTGATTCTGGCCGGCTTATTTTCTGCCGGCTCTACTGGAGCTGGTTCTTCTTCATGAGCTTCCTCATGAACTTCTTGAGCCGGACTTTCTTCCGGCTGGCTGACTTCGCTAGTGACTTCATTTGCGACTTCGCCTTGGTACTGGCTCAGCAATTCCTTGCCGTCCAGGCCAACGATTTGCGCGTACTGGCGGATGAAAGCCCGGACGTAAAAGTCGCCTGGCAGCTTGTCGAAATCGTTGTTTTCGATCGCTTCCAGGTAGCGGCTCTGGATCTTCGTAGCCTTTTCAATATCGGAAATTGAAAGGCCCTTGGCCTCTCTTGCCTTACGTAGTTGTTCTCCAATGCCTGACATTATTAACCTCTTCAATCACTTTAAAATTCGTTTATAAATTATAGCACAATGGCCGCGCCTGTGTCGCCTTATTCCAGCCAGCCGCCACTGACGTAAATCGTTTGCCCGGTCAGGTAGTCGCTTTCAGGGTTGAGCAGACAGTCAACCCAGTAGGCGATTTCCTTGGGCTTGGCCAGGTGGCCGGCGGGAATTTCTTCTGCCAGTTCCTTCAAGGTTTCCGGGGAAAACATGGCGTTCATGGCCGTGTTGACCGCCCCTGGGGCCACGACGTTGACCGTAAAGTGGCTGGCGGCTACTTCCCGGGCATAGGCCTGGGCAAAGCGGCTGATCCCGCCTTTAGTGGCGCTGTAGACAGCCTCCATGGCACTGCCCTGGCCCCCGTAAACTGAGCCCAGGTAGACGATCCGGCTGTGCTCTTGCTTTAAGAGCTGGCTTTCCAAAAGCTTGGTCAGCTTGATCGGGTTCTCCAAATTGACCTTGATGATCTGGTCAATGACCTGGGAGCTTTGGCTGCCCAGAAAGTCATAGTTGGTGATCCCTTGGGCAAAAACGACCGCGTTGACTGGCAAAAGGCCACTGGCAAAATCCTTGAGCTGGTCGTCGCCGGCTAAAAAGTTCAGCTTGATCGGCATGAAATCCTGCAAGGGATGCTTTTCCGCCAATGTCTTAGCTAATTTGCTGGCCTCTTCCCAGTTGCTGTTGCAGTGCAGGTACATGGACCAGCCAGACTTAGCTAAGCGGCTGGCGATAGCCTGGCCAATGCCGCCGGTTGCCCCGAAAATCAATGCTCGCTTCATTGGTTATCCTCCTCAAGCAGGCGGGCCGTGTTGATGCTGGCGCCCTGGCAAAGCTCCTGGCAGTAGGCCCGGTAGTCGGCAAAATTCATGGCCTGCATTTGCTCAACATTGGCAAACAGGTCTTCCTCATCCAGGCTTTCTTCAGCCATTTCCACGGCAAAGCCTGATAAATTGTCCAAGCTGCGCACGGTTTGAGCCAGCCAGCTTCTTTTGTGAATCTCAAAGAGCTGGCGCATTTCCATTTCCTGCTTTTTGGAAAAAAGCTGGTCTGGCGCCAGTTCAGCCTTGATCTGGTCCAGCAGCTCTTCTGCTTCCGGGCTCATCCCCAGCAAGACCGCGTAAGCCCCCTGCCGGGTATAAGTCACGCTGATCTGAAGGGGCTGGCTGACCAGGCCGGCTTTTCTGGCACTGGCGAACCAGTGGCTGGCGGCACCTAGCTTTGATTCTAGCATGATTTCCAGCAAAATTTGACTCATATCCCGACTTGCTAAGACTTTCTTAAAGTTTGGCAACGGGATGGCTGCAGCAAATAATGGCACTTCCCCTCCGTCCAGGACCCAGTCCTGACCGCTGGCCAAAAGGGGCACTAAGTCTGCTTCTTTTTGCGGACTTCCTGTCTTTAAATATTGGTCAGATAATTTCCTGGCCTGCCTCAGAATGGTCTTGACCTGGTTGTCGGTAAAGTCCCCGCAGGCAACAAAGGACATGCGGGAAGCCACGTAGTTTTCATCATATACCGCCTGGAGATTTTCCTTGGTCACGCTGGCAATCGATTCCTTGGTCCCGGCCACGTCGATGGCCAAGTTGCAGTCCCCGTAGCTGCCCCTTAGGAGCCGGTCGCCCAGGATCCAGTCAGGCTCATCCTGGTACATGGCTAATTCCTGCTGGATGATCGGAATTTCCTTGGCTACGTTCTCATCTGTAAAGTAAGGCTGGCCAACTAGCTTGAAGAGCAGGTCGATCATGGGGCCGACATTTTTAACCCCGCTGGCGTAGTACATGGTTTCATTGAAAGAGGTAAAGGCATTGACGCTGGCCCCCATTTTTTCAAATTCCAGGGACAAGTCGCCTTCTTCCGCGGCAAAAAGCTTGTGCTCCAAAAAGTGGGCCAGGCCGGGCACGGACTGAGGATCAGCGCTGCCGAAATCGACAATAATACCGAAAAAGCGCTGGTTGAAGCCCTTGCGCCGGATCACCTGGGCCTTGAAGCCGGAAGGAAAATCTTTTCTGATAATTTCTGGTTTGATCATTTTAATACATAGCTTTCATTCAGATACAGCTTTTTGGCAAAATCAGCCAGCCGGCCACTGGTCACCCGGCTGACGGCGGACATCATGTCAAAATCCTCATAGTCGGCATGGAGCTTGTAGCGGAGGTCTTTGGCCAAAAGCCAGCTGGCGTGATCCTGGTTGAGCAAGTGGCGGTTGGCCAGAGCCTGCCGGCTCTGCTTAAGCAGGCCCGGGTCGATCCGGCCGTCAGCCACCATCTGCATCTCCTTGCCGATAATCTGCCCGGCTAAGTCCAATTTGTCCGGGTCCAGGCCGGCGTTGACCAGGAAAAGGGCGTTGTCGGCATACCAGTTGCTTTCCACCGCGTAAGCCGCCCCGTTTTCTTCTCTGACCTTGCTAAAAAGCCGGGAGGACTGGTCTCCGGTCAAGTACTGGCGCAAGACTGTTCCGGCCGCCAAATCCTGCAGGCTTGGCTGGCCCTTGTAGGCATAACCCAGGAAGAGCTGGGCCTGCTGCTTGCCCTGCTCGTCTGTTTTCTCAAGCCGCAAGTCCGGGGCCGGAATCAACAAGTCCCGGCTGCCAAATTCCAAGGCCAGGCCCGGCCAGCTTTCTTCTTGCAGCTTCTTTTGCAAAAGGCGCTTAACCTGACGGGCACCATAGACATGGCCAAAGACGCAGCTGGCCTGGGTCTTGATGGCGTCAGCAAAGCGGCGGACATCCTGGCTGGTCGCTTTCGTAATGTCTGCAATTGAGCCAATGAAGCTGGCCGCGTAATCCGGCTGATCCGCGTACCAGTTGTTGAAAAAGGCGCTTAAAGCCGCATTGCTCGGCTCAGCCATGAGCTCCTGGTATTCTTCCTCCAGCTGCCTTTGGGCCAGCTGGACAGAGCTTGGAGTAATTAGGGGCCGAGTGGTCAGGGCGGCAAAAGTTTCTGCTATTTGCCGGTAGTTGTAGTCCGGGTCCAGGATCTCCTGGGGCTCAACGAAATTGGCCAGGTAGGAAATGACCATTTCCTTGCCAAAAAGCTGCACGACTGCTTCAAACTGGAAGGAGTAGCGCTGCTGCAATTCGACCTGCTGGAGGCCGGGATCCGGAAAGAGTTCGCTTTCGTTCATCTGCATGCGGCAGAGCAGACTGGCCATAGCCATGTTGTGCTTGGTCAGCGGCAGGCGGACGAACAGGCCCAGGTTGCCACTGGTAAATTTTTGATTGCTTTGAATGCTGATATTTTCTTCGTTCATTATTTTTATTCTTCTTGTCCTTCAGGCGGCAAAAGCACCTTGCGCGGCTTGGAGCCTTCCGGCGGGCCGACTACCCCGTGCTCTTCCAGCTCGTCAATCAGGCGGGCAGCCCGGTTGTAGCCGATTCTGAACCGCCGCTGCAGCATGGAGGTGCTGGCTGACTGCTGGCGGCGGACCAGGTCCACTGCCTGCTGGTAGTACTCGTCGTCAACGTCGTCATCGCTATTTTCGTCATCATCCCCGGCCTGGGGAATCATTTCCTCGTCGTATTCAGCGCTTTGCTGGCCCTTGACCCAGTCAACGACAGCTTCGACCTCATCGACGTCGATATAGGCCCCTTGAATCCGTTCCGGCTTGGAGGCCCCGATCGGCAAATAGAGCATGTCCCCCCTGCCCAGCAGCTTTTCAGCGCCGACCTGGTCCAAAATAGTCCGGGAGTCGACCCCGCTGGAAACGGCAAAGGAGATTCTTGACGGCACGTTGGCCTTGATCAAACCGGTGATGACGTCCACGCTCGGCCTTTGGGTAGCCAGGATCATGTGGATGCCGGCGGCCCGGGCCATCTGGCCCAGGCGGACGATGGAGTTTTCCACGTCGTGGCCGCCGACCATCATCAAGTCGCTCAACTCGTCAACAACGACCAGAATATAAGGCAAAGGCTCCATTACTGGCCGGCTGGTATCCTTGTTGTTCTCAGCCACCTTGCGGTTGTATTCGCCCATATTGCGGACGCTGCCGGCAGCAAAAAGCTTGTAGCGCCGCTCCATTTCGTCGACGACTTTCTTCAAGGCTTTGGAAGCCAGGCGGGAGTCAGTGACAACCGGAATCATCAAGTGCGGAACCCCGCTGTAGACTGACAATTCGACCATCTTCGGGTCGATCAAAACCAGCTTGACTTCATCCGGCCGGGCCTTCATCAAGATGCTGGTCAAGATCGTGTTAATGGCCACAGATTTACCAGACCCGGTTGACCCGGCCACCAGCAGGTGGGGCATCTTGGTCAAGTCAGCGCTGATGATTTGCCCGGTCACGTCCTTGCCTAAAGGCACCATCAAAGGATGGTCCTTGGCCTTTTGGTCCTGGTGCTCCATGGCGTCCTTAAAGGCTACGGACTGGGCCTTCTGGTTAGGCACTTCAATCCCGATATAAGGCTTGCCCGGAATCGGGGCTTCAATTCTGATGTCCTTGGCCGCCAGGGCCAGGGCTAAGTCATCGGCCAGGTTGACAATCCGGGAGACCTTGACCCCGACTGCTGGCTGGACTTCGTAGCGGGTGATGGTCGGGCCTAAGATAGCCTTTTTAACATTGACTTCCACCCCGAAGCTCTTAAAGGTTTCCTCCAAAATAGCCGTGTTTTGCCCGATTTTATCCTTGTCGCTGGACTGGTCACTGGCTTGGACGGCCTTTAACAGAGACAGGGGCGGAAACTGGTAGTTGTCATCATAGCTGACTGTGCTCTTGTCCAGACCATGGTCAACCTGCTGGTCGGCCAAAATCATCTTCTGGTCATCTTCAGCCTGGCTGCGGGGCTTGGGCAGGTCATCCAGTTCCAATGAATGAGTGACCGGCGGGTCAGGGTGCTGCTCTGCCACCTGGATTTCCGGCAGGGAAGGCATGGCTTCTTGCTTCTCTGCCTTCTCTTGTCTGGCTTTTTTCTCTGGCTTGGCCGGCTGAGCCTCTTCGCTATCCCGCCAAGGGTCGGTTAGCTTCTCCCGGTTGTTGGGTTCTTTTCTTTGCTGCTGCCTGTATTCAGAATACTTTTCCTTCAGCTGGCCGGCTCCGTCCTTGCTCTGCTGGATGAAGGAGCGGCTGATTTTTTGAAAAGCGGCGACCAGGGAGCGGAACTTGACGTCAAAGAACATCAAGATCCCGCTGATTATGTTCAAAACAGCCAGGCACAAACCGCCAATCTGGCCTAAAAGCTGGTAGAAGATCCCGTACAGGAAGCTCCCGATCCAGCCCCCGCCGACGCTGACGGTGACATTGGCCCGGGATAATTCTTCAAAGATCACGTTCTTGAAGGCGGGCAAAAATTCGCTGTGGACGCTTCTGACATTGAAAAAGCGGCTGGCCAGGATGTACAAAAGGCCCAGGTAAGCCAAAGTCAAGCCGCTTGTCCGCTTAAAGCCAAAGCGGGGCGGCTGTCCGTAGATCAGCATGACCAGGCCCAAAATAGCCAGAAAGGCGCCGCCTAAAAGGTAGCTGTCCCCGATCAAAAGCCGCAAAAGGTTGGCCAATTCCTTGCCCAGCCAACCAAAGCGCAATAACGCCAAAATGGCTACCAGGATCAAGACGATCCCGGTAACCACCCAGCTCAAAGATTCTTCTGTTTTCTTTTTACTTTTGTTTCTACGATTAGCCTGCCTTTTCTTTCGAGGCATTTCTTCACCTGCTCAATTCTTAGAAATTAGGTTCAAAGTCCAAGTTGATCGGTTCGTCCAAGGCAACCTGGCTAACTTCGTAAGTCAAGGTTTCGATGTATTCAACCAGCGGCCGGCTGAGCAAACGGTAGGTTTCCTGGTCCAGGTCCTGGCCGTCGCCGTGGTAGCCCAGAAGCTGAACGACTTGGGTGTTGACCCCGCTGATTTCGATGATGTTGTCTTCGTCTGGCGTAACGTCGTAGACAACGGCTACTTCGTAGTAGCCGCCTGCTTCGCCAGCATCTTCAACGCCGTCTTCGCCGGTAGCGACTACCTGGCGGATAGCCACGTTGACTTCGTTCTTTTCTTCTGGTTCATCGAGCAGGTCATAGTGAAAGGCGCGAACGATGATTGGGGTCTGCTTGTTAAATTCCATGATTTTACCTCATAAATTTCTTTTTAGCCACTAATGCTTAGGCAGGTTCCGCTGGTAGCGGCCAGGACGGTTGTAGTCGTCCTTAAGCTTGTCATTTTCATAGTGGTGGGACTTTTCCATGTGGGGGAAGCCTTGCTGGCGCAGGGCTTCAAAAATTACGATTGCTGCCGAATTGGACAGGTTGAAGGCCCGGATCTTGTCGGACATGGGAATGCGGAGATTGCGGTCTTCATATTGCCGCATGAAGGTTTCTGGCAAACCGGTCGTTTCCCGGCCAAAAACAAAGTAGTAGTCCTTGCTTTCATCCGTATAGTCGATGTCAGTGTAGGACTTGCTGGAGAACTTGGAAATTAAGTACATCTCGGCATTGTCCGGCAAAGAGTCCAGAAAGGCCCGCAGGTCATCGTGGCGGCGGATTTCGACTTCACCGCCGTAATCCAGGACGGCCCGCTTGAGGTGCTTGTCATCCAAGCGGAAGCCCAAGGGCTCGATCAAGTCCAAAACCGTGTTGGTTCCCGCGCAGGTTCTGGCGATATTGCCAGTATTGTCGGGGATTTCCGGCTCAAACAAAACAATATGGTTGGTCATTTATTTCCTTTCTTTTCTTCTTGTTCAGCCTGGTCTTCATCCTGGAAACTGTCGTCATAGAGGTGGGAAACCTTCCGGTAGTACTGGTAGATGTGGGTCAAAAGGATCTTCATCACCGCGTAGGCGGGAATTCCGCCAACTACGCCCCACAGGCCCCAGACTGAGCCCGCCCCCAGCATGACGATGATCGTCGTGGCCGGGTGCATCTTCAAACGGTTGCCGACAACCAGCGGACTGATGACCCGGGTTTCGATGATCTGCTCAATAAAGAAGACGGCAAGAACCTTCGCCACCATCGGCAAATTAGTCACCAAGGCAATGATCAAGGCCGGAATCAAACCGATAAAGGTCCCAAAGTAAGGGATCAGGTTCAAAAAGCCAGCGCAGATCGCCAGGGCTGCCCCGTAAGGCTCGCCGATAATCGTGTAGCCGATGAAGAACATGATCCCCACGCAGATGGCCACAGAGACCTGGCCGATCACGTAAGAGGACACGGCCTGGTTGACTTCGTGAAGCAGGTTACTGGTCGCCTGCTCCCAGCGTTGGGGCGCAAATTTGACCAGAAACGGCCGCAATTTGTGCCCGTCTTTCAGCATAAAGAAGAGCAAAAACGGGGCCGTGGCCAGGGTCGTGAAAACAGCCGTCGCCACGGTAACCGCACTGGTCAAATTGCCCAGGGCGCTGGAGACGGTTGCCCCCATGCTCTTGCTGAAATTCTTCTGCAAAGAAGTCATCTGCTTTTGCAGAGAATCGCGCAGACCACTGAATTTCGGGCTGTGCAGGAGTTCATCAACCGCGTTGGTCGAATTCTTCCAGATGGTGGGCCAGTTCTTAACTAAAGAGTCAATCTGGCTCTGCACGACCGGGATCAAGGAATTGATCGCCCAGATCAAGAAGACCGTCACTATGGCAAAAATCACCAGGATGGTGACCGTCCGCGGCACCTTGAACTTCTCCTCCAGCTTGTCCACCACCGGCTCCATCAGATAGTACTGGACCATGGCCACCAAAACTGGCGGCATGATGGCACTAATGAAGGTGTTGACCGGGTTCAAGATAAAGGAAATCTTGTTGAAGACCAGAATGATCACCAAGGCCAAGAGCACATTGATCAAGCCGACGCTGAAGCGGTTATTGAGCACCCAGTCCGTAAAGAGGCTCGTGTCTCTTTTCTTCATTAATCCAGCCTACAGGTGTTCGTAAACGATTTCGTCGTTGACTCTGAACTTAGGCATTTCCTGGTCTTCTGGCAAGTCCAGGTAGAGGGCGTTGGACATTGGCTTCTTTGGCACTCTGTCAGTGAAAAAGAGGCTGGCATGCTGCAAGGCCCGCAAGTTGCTGACCGCCATAGGGCCAACATAGTTGATCAAGAAGGTCGTTCCATCGATGGTTACCGTGTCCCCCTTCTTGAGCACGACTGCCTGGGCAGCCTGTTCATCATCGAAGGCCTGGATGACGGAAACGTCCTGCAGTTCATCATTGGCCGTCTGGCCAAATAAAATTACAACGCGGTCTTTTTCGCTGATCGCGTTTGGTCCGATTGCTTTAATTGTAGATATCCATTTCATTTTTATCACCTGGTTAAATTCTAACATACTCACTGCTAACTTAAAGCAAAGAAGAAAAGAATTGTTAATTATTCTTTACGGACGCCTATCTCTTATCGACATTTGCCAAAGATAAGCTTAATATTTAAACTAGACTTATTGAGGAGTAAATAAGGAGGTTTAAATTGCATATTTTAATCGGCGGCTACACCAAGCACGAGTCAGCCGGCATCTACCAGTTTGACTTTATCGGCTCCGGTGACCAGGCCCATCTGGAACAAAGAAGAAACGTCGTTGAAGTTGGCGGGCCAACCTATTTCCAAAAAGACGGCCAGTTCATTTTTACCATTAAGAATGAAAACGGCCAGGGGGGCATCGCGACCTTTGCAAACGGCAAGCTGGTCAGCCAGCTGCTGCACGAAGGGTCTTCTCCGGCCTATATCGGCATCAACAAGGAAAAGAAGCTGCTCTACACGGCTAACTACCACACTGGCGTCTTGGCCGTCATCAGCTATGATGACCAGGGCCAGCTAACCCTGCTTGACCAGGTCAAGCACGAAAACAAGGCTTTAGGGCCGCGGCCTGAACAAGCCGGTGCTCACCCGCACTACTTTGATGAAACCCCAGGCGGGCACCTGGTTTCCTGCGACCTGGGCCAAGACAGAGTCGACTTCTACGCTTTTGACGAGCAAAAGCTGACCCACCTGGCCAGCTACCAAAATGAAGACGGCTTTGGCAGCCGCCACCTGGCCTTCTCACCGGACGGCAAGTACTTCTACGTGGCCGGCGAACTTTCCAGCCAGGTCAACGTGGTCAAGTTTGACGAGGAAAACTGGATGTTCCGGTCCCTGGCGACCTATTCAACTATTCCGGAAAGCTGGGACCAGCACAACGGGGCAGCGGCCATCCGCCTGTCAAGTGACGGCAAGTTCCTTTACGTGTCCAACCGCGGCCACGACTCAATCGCCGTCTTTGCCGTTTTGCCAGACCAGACCTTGAAGCTGGTCCAGCGGGTGTCAACTTTTGGCGAATTCCCGCGGGACTTCAACTGGGACGCGGAGGAAAAGTACGTCGTTGCCGCCAACCAAAACAGCAACAACGCCACCCTCTACCAGCGGCAAAGCGACGGGACCTTGACCCCACTGGAAAAGGACATCGCGGTTCCGGAAGGCACCAGAGTTTTATTCACTGATTAAGTTAGGAGTATTTTTTTAGTAACATGCTAGACATTTTCAAAGCCATCATTCTCGGCATCATCGAAGGGATTACGGAGTTTCTGCCGATCTCCTCAACTGGCCACCTCTACCTGGCCGACTACATCATCAAGTTAGACCAGCCAACCAGCTTCATCAACATGTTCATGGTTGTCATCCAGCTGGGGGCCATCTTGAGCGTCATCGTGATCTACTTTAACAAGCTGAATCCTTTTGCCCCGTCAAAGAGCAAGCGGGAAAAAGGGCAGACCTGGCAGATCTGGTTCAAGGTCATCGCGGCTGTCCTGCCGTCAATCATCATCGGCCTGCCGCTGAATGACTGGCTGGAAGAAAACATGACCTCCTGGCAGGTAATTTCCGCCACCTTGATCATCTACGGTATCCTCTTCATCGTCTTGGAAAACTACTACGCCAAGCGGCAGCCGAGCTTGACTGACTTAAACAAGATGAGCTATAAGACCGCCCTCCTGATCGGCTGCTTCCAGGTTTTGTCCATGATCCCGGGGACTTCCCGGTCCGGGGCAACTATTCTGGGGGCCATGCTGATCGGGTCAAGCCGCTACGTGGCAACTGAGTTCTCCTTCTTCCTGGCTATCCCGACCATGTTCGGGGCATCCCTTTTGAAGCTGGTCAAGTTCTTCAAGGCCGGACACGTCTTTGTCGGCAACCAGCTGGCCATCCTCTTGGTCGGCATGGTCGTGTCCTTCATCGTGGCCTACCTGTCAATCAAGTTCCTGCTCAAGTACGTGCAGACCCACGACTTCAAGCCATTCGGCTGGTACCGGATTGTTTTGGGGATCATCGTCATCATCTGCGGTCTGGTCTTTGCGTAATCCTTGTATTCACGCAAAAATATGCTATGATTATTGCTTAAGGATAGCAAGCTAGAGGACGGTGAATAAACATGTTAAGTTTGCTTTGCTTACTTTTTATTTTATGGCTCTGCTGGAAAATGGGCGTGGCCCTCTGGCGGGTTCTGATCTTTTTGATCGGGGTTGGCCTGGCCTTTGCCTTGCTCAGCTCAGTAGTTTTGCCGCTGCTAGCCATCTGTGCCCTCGGGGGCCTGGCTTGGGCAGTAATCTCAAACGCGTAAAAACAGATAACAGATGAATAAGAAAAGGAGACAGGCCTGCCTGTCTCCTTTTTTGCTTTTTATTATTCCGCTTCTTGCTTCAGCTGCCGCCACAAGCCCTGCATGTCGCCTGGGTCGGGAATCTCAATCTCCCGCTCTTCCCCGCTGAAGGGGTTGGGGAAGGCCAGGTAGAAGCAGTTCAAGGCCTGGCGGGCAAATGCATCCCTGGCCCCGTATAGGTCGTCTCCGTAAAGGACATGGCCGATAGAAGCCATGTGGATCCGGATCTGGTGGGTCCGGCCGGTCAACAGGCGGAGTTCAACTAAACTGGCCCCCGGGACCTGGTCAAGGACCCGGTATTCAGTCAAAGCCCTTTGCCCCTTTGGGTTGACCTCCCGCTTGACCGTGTCCCCCACCCGGGCCAGGGGCTTGTCGATCAGGCCGCTTAAATCTTCCTCCGCGAAGTTGCCATGGACGATAGCATGGTACTTTTTGATAAAAGCATCCTTGCCCAGCTTGCTGAAGCGGTCATGGGCGATGGCGTTCTTGCCCAAAAGAACCAGACCAGAAGTGTCCTGGTCCAGCCGGGTCACGATGTGGGGCTTGACGTAGGCCGGGTTGACCCCCTGCTTTTCAAAGTAGGCCAAAACCCGGTTGATTACCGCGTCTTCCGCATGAAAGCCGGAAGGAATCGACAAGAGGCCAGCTGGCTTGTTGATCACCAAATAGTCAGCCGTCTCTTCAACGATGTCCAGGGGCCGGCGGGAGACTTTCAGCCAGGGGTTGACCGGCTCTTGGCCCATCAAGAAGTGGACCACGTCTCCTTCTTTTAGCCGGTAGCTGCCATTCCGACGGTGGTGGTTGACCAGCATCATCCCGCCGTGATTCTTGCAGTTGTTGACTGCCCGCCGGGAAAAACCTTTTTTCAGCAAAAAATGACTCAGCTGGCCTGGGTCATTTTTCGCGACAATCATTTTGTATACTTGCACTATCTGTCACCAATGAAGGCATCGTTAACCCGCTCCCAAAAATGGTGGTGGCCATACTGGTAAAAGCGAATCTCTTCCGCCGCAATTTTATAATCTACTTTCTGCACGTCGGTCAAGCTGATCCTTTCCCCGTCGACGATCACGACCGCCCGGTCGGAAATCTTCGGCACGATGGTGATCCACTCATCCGGGGCAATAACGATAGGCGAGCCCACCGTCCGGAAGACCAGGTTGTTGATCGAGGCAATTTCGGTCAGCTGCAAGGCCTTGAGGCGGGGGTGGATTACCGCTCCGCCCAGGGACTTGCTGTAGGCCGTTGACCCGGTCGGGGTTGACACGCAGAGGCCGTCGCCCCGGAAATTCTCAAAGCGCTCGCCCCCAAGCCAGACCTCAGCTTCCATGGTCTTGGAGATCCGCTTGATTGAGGCTTCATTTAAGGCTAAAAAGCTTTTCTCCCCGCAGCTGGTGGTTACCTTCATGTCCAAAAGCGGGTAGCCCACCTCGTTTTCTTCAACGGGGTGGCTGGCCAGGGCATCGACCAGCTTCTCCATGTCATAGTTCCGCCAGTCGGTATAAAAGCCCAGGTGGCCGGTGTGGATGCCGGCAAAGCAGACCTTGTCCAGCTGCTGCTTGTATTTGTGAAAGGCAGAGATCAGGGTCCCGTCACCGCCGACGGAAATTACCAGGTCGGGATGCTGCTGGTCCTGCAAAATGCCTTTTTCCGCGAGCAGCACCTGCAGGTGCCGGACCGCCACCTGGGTGGTCACACGGTCATTGTGAACGATAGCTACTTTCATGACTTTTCCTTGCCCTTATTCTTGGTGAAGATCTTCTGCGCTTCCTTGACCTCATTTCTGATCGAGGACATCTCTTCATCCAGCTGGTAGGCCGCTTCCGCCGTCCGCTTGAGCCGCTCAGAAATATCTTCCGGGTAGGCCCCCTGGTACTTGTAATTCAAGGTGTGCTCTACCGTGGCCCAGAAGTTCATGGCCAGAGTCCGGATCTGGATTTCCGCCAAAAGGCGCTTGGACCCTTCTGGCAGATAAACCGTGTAAGCCACCACCATGTGGTAGGACCGGTAGCCGGACGGCTTGGCGTTTTGAATATAGTCGCGCTCTTCGACGACTTCCAGGTCGTCACGGGTGTGGAGCAGGTCAACAACCCGGTAGATGTCATCGACAAACTGGCACATGATCCGGATGCCGGCAATATCCTGCATGTCGGTTTCGATCACGTCCGGGCTGATAACCCGCCGCTGCATTTTCTCTTTAATTGAGTCGACCGTTTTCACCCGGCCAACCACGAATTCTATTGGCGAATGCTCTCCCTTGGTCAAGAAACTCTGCCGGAGAGCTCTGAATTTAACTTTTAGTTCATTTACGGCTTCATTGTATGGCCATAAAAAAGTATCCCAATCAGTAATCACAGACATTTTCCTTCCATCTCAAACAAATTCATTTTAACATAGATGTTAGCGAAAGCACCAACGCAAGCTTTTTAATTTTTATCTAACAAAGGAGTCTTAAAAAATGAGTAAAAACCGCGAAATTGAAGCTAAAGTCGCCCTGGACCAGGCCAGCTATGAGGCGATTGTCGCTGCCTACCCGGTCAAGAGCGACTTCAAGCAGAGCAATCATTATTTTGACACCCCGGACAAGCGGCTGAAAGAAGACCACAGCGCCCTCAGAATCCGCTGCTTTACAGACCGGGCCGAGGAAACCATCAAAGTCCCGGTCAAAAAGCTGCAGGAGACCTACCATGAAAGCCTGGAAATCAATGATGATTTAACCCTGCCTGAAGCCGAGGACTTTTTAAAAAAGGACCGGCCAAGCCTGACCGGCAATGTCGGCCAGTACCTTCTGGAACATTACCCGGACAAGGCTGACCAGCTGACCCTTTTTTCCTGGAGCAAGACCCGGCGGATCCTTTTAGACGGGCCAAAGGGCTGCGAGCTGACTTTAGACCAGACCAGCTACCCGGACGGCTACCAGGACTGGGAGATGGAAATTGAAAACGACTCCCCGGCCGCCATCAAGGAAGCCCTGGCAGAAATCAAGACCCGCTTTAACTTGCCAGTCAAGTCAGCCAACAACCAGAGCAAGATTGCCCGAGCCAGCCAGCATACCAAGCAAAAATAGGCGAAAGCTTTTCTTTTGTTTTCAAGTAAAAGTTTTGTTAAAGTAGCAGATGAAGCAAAAATTGGAGGTCGACCATGTTCGAACTTTTTCTGTTTATCAATCCGTTAGGTTTGTCCTGCTACCAGCTTGAAAAACGCATCCGGCTAATAGCGGCAGAGCTGCAGCTTGAAATTTCCGTCAATTACATTCCCCTGGTAACCATGGAAGCCA
>SFHY01000103.1 GCA_004556255.1 Lactobacillus delbrueckii | reverse complement strand
CCATTAACATTCTTTCAACTGCGTTCATACCAGTTGCACCCATAATAATTAAATCGTTGTGGTGATCTTTAATAAAATCAACAGCAATAATTCTCTTAGTGAAGAAGCTGCTTCTTTGGCCGCCTCAGCAGAATACAAGCTTACTGGCAAGCTTGGTGTCTGCATGGGTTCAGCCGGCCCTGGTGCCATCCACTTGATGAACGGCTTGTACGACGCTAAGTACGACAAGACCCCAATGGTTGCCCTGGTAGCCAACGTTCCAACTCCTCGTCAAGACATCAACTTCTTCCAAGCCTTTGACGAAATGCCATGGTTCCGTGACGTTGCCGTTTGGGTACACCAAGCCAAGACCAAGGAAGCTTTGCCAGTTTTGATGGACACTGCTATCCGTCAAGCATACGCAAAGAAGGGCCCAGCTGTTTTGGTAATTCCTAAGGACTTCGGTTGGCAAGAAATCGAAGACAACTACCGCGTTTCCGCAAGCAACCACGTTGCTGACAACTACGCTGCTCCAACTGCTGAATCAATTGAAGCCGCAACTAAGTTGATCAAGGAAGCTAAGAACCCAGTTGTTTACTTCGGTTTGGGTGCTTCAGGCGCTGCTGACGAATTGAAGGAATTTGCTGACAAGTTCAAGATGCCAATGATGTCCTCATACCTGGGCAAGGGTATCGTTGAAGACAGCTTCAAGCCATACCTTGGTACTATCTGCCGTATCGGTGCTAAGGCTCCTAACGAAGTTCAAGGCCACACTGACTTGGTAGTATGGGTTGGTAACAACTCACCATTCTCAGTATTGTGGTTCCCTAAGAACGCTAAGGTTATCCAAATCGACGTTGACCCAGAAAAGCAAGGCAAGCGTCACTCAGTTGACGTATCAATCCTGGCAGACGCCAAGAAGAGCTTGCGTGCTTTGATCGACGCTGGTGAAGCCCGTGAAGAATCACCACTTTACAAGGCTGCTTTGGCTGACCGTGAAGAATGGGACGCATGGACTGCTTCATTTGCTGACGACCACTTGAAGGACGAAGGCCGCGTACGCCAAGAACCAATCTGGGATGTCATCAACAAGGAAGCCGCAGACAACGCTGTCTTCGCTATTGACGTTGGTAACGTTAACATGGACCACGTACGTCTGTTGAACATGAACGGCAAGCAACGCTGGACTACTTCAGGTTTGCACGCAACCATGGGCTACGGCGCTCCAGCTGCTGTTGCAGCCGCAACTGCTATGCCAGACCGTGAAGTATGGCACTTGGCCGGTGACGGTGGCTTCGCGATGATGAGCGAAGAACTGCTTACTTTGGCTCGCTACAACATGCACGTATTGACTGTTGTCTTCACTAACGAAACTTTGGGCTACATCGAAGCAGAACAACGTGACGAATCAAACCAACCTCTGTCAGGTGTTATCATCCCAGACAACGACTGGGCAAAGGTTGCTGAAGGTATGAACATGAAGGCCTTCACTGTTCACGACAAGGCTGAATTCCAAGCAGCTGTAGAAGAATGGAAGAAGATGGATGGCCCAGCTTTCATCGACGTTAAGTACACTAAGCACATGGCTTACTCAACTGAACTTAACACTCTGGATGACCCAGAATTCGTGAAGTACTACCACGCAGAAGCTCTGCACCCATTCTCATACTTTGCTGAAAAGTTTGGTTTGGAAATTGACGCGGCTTCGGGTGCTTCCGGCCACTCAGAAGACAAGGCTGACGCATTGCAAGTTCAAGCAACTACTAGTGCTTCATCTCCAGAAACCGCACCAGACACTACTTCAGGTGCTTCTCACTAATTACCGGCATAACTAGTAACATTAAAAGAAGATCTCCCTTAAAAAGGAGATCTTCTTTTTGCCTTTTTAGAAAAAATTTACTCTTTTCTTAGGAGCAGTTTTCGATTACTTTGCTAGGTTGAAAAGACAGGAGAAGCAAAAAAGAGCCGACCTTTAAGTCAGCTCTTAAAACTCCCATGCTGGATGTCCCAGCTATTCATTCATGCCCACTAAAGGAGTCGAACCTTCACTCTGTTGCCAGAACAGCGACCTGAACGCTGCGCGTCTGCCAATTCCGCCAAGTGGGCATCTCGTGCCTCAGCACATATTTAATAATAGCAAAAATTTGGTAAAATGGAAGTACTAATTCAAAATTTTCGTAATTTTTTTTGAAAAGAGGAGCGATTTTGTTAAAAAAGATCAAAAAGGCGCTGCTGAGTCTGGCAGCCAGTGGATTATTACTGACCGGAATGAGTACTTGGCAGGCCGCGCCGGTTGCGGCGGCAACCGCCAACTACCAGCAGCAGGACCTGAACCTGGACGTCAAGGCGGCGATTGCCGTTGATGCCGACAGCGGGCAGATCCTTTATGCCAAGAATGCCACGACTCCGCGGCAGATTGCTTCCATGACCAAGCTGGTGACGGTTTACCTGACCCTGCAGGCCATTAAGCAAGGTAAGCTGTCCTGGACCAGTACGGCCAAGCCAACGGCCGCGATTGCCAAGATCAGCCAGAACACTGAGTATTCCAACGTGCCTTTAACCAGCGGCCACGCCTACACGATCAAGGAGCTTTACCGGGCCACTTTGATCGAATCCGCCAATGGGGCAGCCATGACCCTGGCCCAGGCTGTCAGCGGCGACCAGGTAACTTTTGTTAAAAAGATGCGCAAGCTTTTGACCAGCTGGGGGATTAAGGACGCCAAGATCTACAACGCCTGCGGCTTGGCTAATGGCAATCTTGGCTCAGCTGCCTACCCGGGCGTGGGCAAGGACGTTGAAAACGAAATGTCTGCCACTGACATGGCTATCGTCTGCCAGAAGCTTTTAAAGGACTTCCCGGAAGTCTTGCAGACGACTTCAATTACCAGCGCTACTTTTTCATCCGGTTCAACGCAAAGCCAGATGACCAACTGGAACTGGATGCTGAAGGGGCTGAGCAGCTACTACTCTGACCTTCCGGTTGACGGTTTGAAGACCGGGACGACGGACAAGGCAGGTGCCTGCTTTGCCGGGACTGTTAAGAAAAACGGCCACCGGATCATCACCGTGGTTTTGGGCGCCAAGCACGCCAACAGCCAAGATCCGTCCCGCTTCGTGCAGACGGCTAAGCTGATGCATTATGTCTACCAAAACTACACGGCAGTAACCTTGAAGAAGGGGTCCAGCATCTCCGGAGCTAACACGGTCAAGGTGCCAGAAGGCAAGGAAACCAGCAGTAAGGTTGTTTTGGGCAAGACGGTGACCATCTGGGCCAAGCAGGGCAGCAAGCTGCAGACTTCTTTGTCCAAGACTGCTGTTTCTGCTCCTGTAAAGAAGGGGAGCAAGGTAGCCAGCTACAAGTTCTCAGCAACTAGCGGTAAATTGCCATCCCTTAGCGGCAAGACGGTGACCGCGCCAGCTGTAGCAACTCAGGACAACCAGGAGGCCAACTTCTTCGTTCGTCTGTGGCGGAGCATTTTTGGCAGCAAGTAAGATGAAAAGCATTGATGAAGATTTAGCCCGGCAGGTGGTCCGTCCCCGGCCAGCGGAAAGCCACAAGGGCAATTACGGCCGGGTCCTGCTAATTGGCGGAAATCACCAGTATGGCGGAGCCATTAGTATGGCCGCCGAAGCCGCGGTTTACTCGGGAGCAGGTTTGACGACGGTAGCGACTGACCCGGTCAATTTTGCTTCCCTCCACGCCCGCCTGCCAGAAGCAGCCGTGCTTGATTACAATTTAGATCTGGCTGAGCAGATTTCCCGGTCTAATGTAATTTTGTGCGGGCCTGGCCTGGGCCTGGATGAAAAGGCCTGGGAAATATTAGCAGCGGTCTGCAAGCATGCAGGCCTAAAGCAGACGATAATTTTTGATGCCAGTGCTTTGGACTTGCTCAGCCAAAAGCCTAACCTGCTGCAAAATCTTCAGGCCGGATTGGTCATTTTGACTCCCCACCAGATGGAGTGGCAGAGATTGAGCGGAATCAAGATTGCTGACCAGGAAGACCAGGCCAATCAAGCGGCTCTTTCGCGTTTGTTTTCGGGCAAAATGAAAAATGTTATACTAGTCTTGAAGGCACATCGAACGCGAGTATATGATTTTACAGGTGAAATCTACCGCAATTCAGCCGGCAACCCAGGGATGGCTACGGGCGGAATGGGCGATACTTTAGCTGGAATTATTGCCGCTTTTATTGGTCAGTTTGGCCCCAAGCTGACCAGTGTCTTAGCGGCGGTTTACTGCCACTCAAGGGCAGGAGACGACCTTTACCAGTCCTCCTACCTTGTGCGGCCAACGCAAATTTCTGCTTATATGCCGCGCTTGATGAAGCGCCTCAGCACCTGTTAGATATCGGAGGGAATTATGAAAAAGTCAAAGTATATAACCCTGCTTTCAGTAGCAGCTTTGACCCTGCTGACCAGCGGCCTGGGCAGCCAAGCAGTCTTGGCTGACACAGACACGGCGCAGACGACGGACACGACCAATACGTCAACCAATACGATTACGGATACGTCTAGTGCGTCAACTGCCTTAAACCAGCAGGAAGCCAAAGGACAGAAGCTGACCACGCCTGTGGGCACTCTGCCGGATGCTTCTGACGCCATCAGCAACAAGACTGATTTAAAGAGCGTCCAGGGTTACAGCTGGAAGACCACGCCAGATGTGTCATCTGCCGGCAGCCCAAAAGCAACGGTAGTCATTACTTATACTGACGGGACGACTAGCGAAGTTGAAGTCGACCTGGAAGTAACCAGTTATGCTAGCCAGAACAGCCCTGTAGCCAAGACCGGCTTGACGGTCAAGGTGGGCAAGACTTTGTCGGCTAGTGATGCTATCAGCAATCTTTCCAGCCTCAAGAACGTGTCCAGCGTGACCTGGAAACAGGCACCAAGCACGGCCAAGGCCGGCACGGTCAAGGGGACTGTTTTAGTAACCTACACTGATAAGTCGACCGACACGGTAGATGTCACGGTTAAAGTGTCTTCAGTCGTGACGACCAAGAAGTCGGTTAAG
>SFHY01000006.1 GCA_004556255.1 Lactobacillus delbrueckii | reverse complement strand
CTGTTCAACTTTACACATTAAGCCAGGACGAAAAAATGACCCCGGTTGAATAATCAGGGTCATTTTTTTACTTGCCAAAACTGGAGAAGAGGCTGGTAAAGAAGTTGACGATGGCGTCCCAGAGCTTCTGCAGGGCGTTGCGGTTTTCGCTGGTGTTTAGCTTGGCAAAAATTCCCTTGGCGTTCTTCTGGATAGCGCTCATGGCTTGGCTGGCCTGCTGCTTAAATGAAGAAGAGTTGAGGGCGCCAGAGTCCCGGATTTCAACCAGGATGTTGACAATCTGCTGCTTCTGTTCGTTGGTGATCACATTGGTCAGATTGTTATTTTCAATCTGGTTGTTGACGATCGTGATGATCTGGTTCTTGGTAATGCTTGAGCCTTTTTGGGCCATTTCCTTCTTGGCCCCGGCCACGGCATTGTTGAGCTGGGCGTCAGAGTAGCCGTCCTTGCCCTTGTTTTCCTTGGTGATCCCGCTTAAGGTGTTCAATTCGTCCTGGGCCGCGGTGATCTGCTTCTGGTTCAGCTTCTCCCCGCTCTTGGCGTAGGCCTTGTAGATCCCGGCCAGGGCGCCGGAACCATCGATCGGGATCGCGGAAGTAACGTAGATGTTGGCGTCAGTGATCCCGGCCGTTACCGCCGCGTTTCGGTACTGGTTGGCGGTGATAGTGGTGATGTTGTTTTGCCCGTTGTAGTTGAGGATGCGGACGTTGATCCCGCTGCCGGAGCTGGTTTTTTCAATGGCGGCACTGGACCAGACCCCGGAAGAAGAGGTAAAGGAGCTGCCGGACGGGTTCAAGTAGGTAACCAGGTCGCTGCCCGTCACCGTTAAGGTGTTGTAGTTGCTGGAGTCGCTGAGGGCCCCCTTTAAAACGTCCAGGGTGCCTTGCTTTTGGCTGGCAGTTAATGACGTCCCCAGGGTAATGACCGGGGTGGTGTCTTCGGCGGCAGAGACCCTGCCGGCCGCTAGGCCCAGGCCCAAAAAGAGGGCGCAGGCCGTGATGATTTTCTTGATTCTTATGTTCATTTTGATAAGTCTCCTTGCTTTCTGTTTTCATGCTCCGCCTACAATTATACTAGAGTTTGTTTTGGGGGTATCTCTCTTAGTAAAAAATTAAGCAGACCCCCGGCCAGCGGCAGATTCCTGGCGAAGATGATATAATGAAAAGGATAGATTTGGAGAGGGGGATGCGGCTTTGCGAGCAAATGCCGACTTGAAGCTGACGGTCATCATGACTGTTTACAATCAAGAGAAATACCTGGCCAGAGCCCTGGACTATTTGCTTGAGCAGAAGAACCAGCAGTTCAAGCTGTTGGTCATTGACGACGGCTCGACTGACTCAACAGCGGAAATCGCGGCCAGCTACCAGGACCGCTTCCAGGCCTTCGACCTGGTCAGTAAGGCCAATGAAGGGGTAGCTGCTGCCCGGAACTTAGGCCTGGACATGGTCGACACGCCGTATTTTATTTTTCACGATGGGGATGACTGGGTTGAGCCAGACTACACGGACTACTTTATCAAGGCTTTTGACCGCCACCCGGACGATGACATGGTAACCTGCGGTTATTATGTCGACCAGGCAGGGAAGCCTTCCGTGCCGATTACTAAGCCGGTCGAAGGAGAGTTGACCCGGCTTGAGGCCGTTTTAAAGGTTTTAGGCAGTGCCCATTCACCGGTGAAGGGCTATACTTGGAACAAGTGCTACAAGACCCAGCTGGTCCGCCGCCTGCACCTGCGCTTTAACGAGGATCTGGACTTGATGGAAGACCAGGTTTTCAATATTGACTATCTGATGCAGACGGAGGGCTGCTACTACAGCTCCGTGCCGCTTTACCACTACTGGCAAAGAGCCGACAGCGCGGTGCACACGGTCAGCTGGGACCACTTCTGGAGCATCGTGGGGGCCAATATTTCGATTTACAAGAGCATTTTTTCCCACTTGTGGCAGAAGCTCCTCAGCAAGCGGCCGCAGACTTCGGAATACCAAGGCAGTTATGTAAGGGAAAGGATCAAAGATGATCATCAAAGTTAATGGAGTCGATCTTTACTACCAAAAGCTCGGTCAGGGCCAGCCCCTGATCCTGCTGCACGGCCACCACTTGGACGGGGGAATGTACAGCAAGGTGATCGCGCCTTTGTCACTGTATTACACGGTCTACATCCTGGACATGCGGGGGCACGGCTTAAGCGGCGGCGACGGGGCTGAGCACTACCAGACTGAAGTGGAAGATTTGGCCGTCTTCATCAAGGAGCTGGGCCTGGAGAAACCATACGTCTTTGGCTATGACTCAGGCGGCCTGGTGACCTTGATGCTGGCCAGCCAGCAGCCCGATATTTTAGGCAAGGCAATCGTGGCCGGGGTCTTTATCGACGGCCGGGGGATCCACAAGTACCACTACTTGACTGAAGGGGTCCGGCGCTTTCTCCGCTTTGACCGCGACAGCCGGGTGGAACTTACCGAATCCTACATGGAGCCGGAAAGCCTGGAGCAGATCAAGATCCCAGTTCTTTGCGTGGTTGGGGAAAATGACTGGGTCAAAGTCGAACATGTCCGCTGGTACAGCAGTCTGATTCCAAATGGCCGCCTGGCCTTGATGCCGCGGCAGACCCATGATTCCTACGTGGTGGACAGCTTGAAGATTTTGGACTTGATCAAAGATTTTTGCAAGGAATAATGAGAAAAAGGCCGATCAAAGCCGAACCTTTGCTATAATGTTACTGTAGATACAATAGATTCTATTAATGAGAGTGTTTCTAAGGGGCTCATGATGACATCAATTACAAAAGAAGAAATTCATAAGTTGCTCAACCCGATGAAGGTGATCGGGCTCGGCGGCAATCCGCAATTGAACGAAAAGGTAGCCAGCACGCTGGGCGTTCCTTTGATCGAAACGACGGTTCACCACTTCAGCGACGGTGAAATCCAGGTCAACATCGCGGAAAGTGTCCGGGGCTGTGACGTCTTCGTCATCCAGTCAATTCAAGATCCGGTTAATGAAAACTTCATGGAACTGGAAATTGTCCTGGATGCCCTCCACCGGGCTTCAGCCCACACGGTCAACTGCGTGATCCCGTACCTGGCCTACTCTCGTTCCGACACCAAGACCCGGTCCCGGGAACCAATCACGGCCAAGCTGATTGCCAACCTGCTCCAGCTGACGGGGATCGACCGGGTATTGACCATCGACTTGCACGCTTCCCAAATCCAGGGCTTCTACAACGTGCCGGTTGACCACTTGCACGCGATGCCGCTTTTGGCTCAATACTTCCTGGACAACGGGATCGCGGCCAAGGATGACGACGACGTGGTCGTTGTTTCACCAGACCACAGCGGGACCAAATTGGCCCGGGTCTTCGGCCAGTACTTCAACGCGCCGATCGCCATCGTTGACCAGCGCGGGGCCCGCTACGATGACAGCGTCCACGACATGATCGGTGACGTTAAGGGCAAGAAGTGCATCATCGTTGACGACTTGATCGACACTGGCACCCGCCTGGCTTCATCAACCCGGTCAGTCTTCGCTGCCGGCGCGACCAAGGTTTACGCGGCTGCAACCCACGCCTTGCTTTCACAAGACGCGATCAAGATCTTGAATGGCTTGCCGCTGGAACAAATCGTGGTTACGGATACCATCAAGCATGAGAAGTATCCTGACCGGATGGTTCGGATCTCAGTCGACCGCCTGCTGGCCAAGGGGATTGACCATATTTACAACGATCGCTCAATTCACGACATTTTTGATGAACAAAACCGCTTCACCAAAGACTAAGGCGCGATCAACCGGGAGACCGCTAGCGGTCTCCCTTTTTATTTATGTTGTTTCTATTGTTTGTTTTTGGAATGTGACTTAATTAAACAAGAAAAATAACAGATTTGGGTAAAAGCAAGCGTTATTGCTGTGATTAGGCAAGGAAATCTTGTTATAATTTTATTAACTTTTACAGAGAGGATGAGATGATCGATGGCAAGAAGAAAGAACATGCAGAGACGGCGGGAGATCTTGGACAACACCTTCCGCTTGATCAGAGCCAATGGCTTTGACCATGTTTCCTTGCAGATGATCGCGGAGAACTCGGGAATTTCCAAGTCTCTGCTGCAGTCTTACTACCCCCACAAGGCAAGACTGATGACTGACATTGTCAGAAACTTGTTCAACACTATGTGGGACCAGGTAGAAGTAAACTATCACGCGCCAAAGAAGAACCCCTTCACCCGGGTGGACGCTTTGATCTACACGATCGCGACTTTGGGGATGACGGACAAGGGCCTGGACCGGGTAATTACGGAGGCCTTTACCGACCAGACTTCTTTGGACAACTGGAGCCGGATGCTGGACGAATGGATGAAGTCCCACCATGCTTTTTCCGAATACAGCAACTACCAGGAAATCCGGACCGGGATTGCCTTTATCATTACGGGGGTTGGCCGTTTGTATCGTGACCGGGGAAAGCACGGTCTTAACGCCGAACAAATGGCGGACTACTCAACCAGTTCCCTGATGTACGGCTTTTTGCACGCGGATCCTGCAGAAATCGACGCCGTATTGGAAGAAGGACACGGGATCATTGACGACAGCAACATTGGTGAGGTCCACCACGCGATCGACACCATGTTTGACGAAGGCAAGGTAATTTACAGTTAGGAGCAAGCGCATGGCAGAAAGTTCCGGAACGCACAGACGAAGGAACAACTATGAAATCGTGGACAACGCGTTAGAATACAAGCGTCCCTTGGCCTTTATAGCTTTCTTATTGCTCAGCTTGCTGCTGGCCACGGGAACTTTTCTGAATCCTGTTTTTATGAAGGAGACCATCAAGACCGACAGCAACACGGTCGTGGTCAGCCAGCAGGTCAACAGCCACTTCAACCGCCTGTCCACGATCGTCAACGGGTCCAGTGATGAAAAGAACCTGATCTCTGATGACCAGGCTAGGGAAGTTGCCGACTTGATCATTGACTACAAGTACGGCTGGCACTTTATCCATACCAGCAATCTGGACCTGGCCAAGGACATCACGGCCGTGATCTTGAAGAAGGAGCAGACGGACACCGACCAGGTGACCGCCATCCGCAAGAAGCTGAAGAAGCAGAGCAGTTCTTCAGTCTACATCGTCAGCAACGCTTTTGACTTAGCCACGGTCATGTTAGAGGCCAACTTGATCACAATCATCCGGATCGTTAACCTGCTGGTGATCCTGCTCTGCCTGGTGGCCGTAGTCTCGATTTTACGGGAGGCTTTTGCCAGCCACACCAAGCGGGCAGTGATTCATGACATGACAGCCGGGCTGATGTGGACCGCCTTTTGGTTCATCCTGGTCTACGGGCTCTTGGCCATGGTGCCGATCTTTATGGACACTTCGGTCATCACGGTCGCTGACCTGGGCTACTGGCTGGAAATCGCCAGCGGGGTCTTCCTGGATTTCGTGATCGCCGGCGTCATTTTATACGTTGTCAGCGCCATTCCATGGCAGGCGACTTCAAGATAGCAAAAAGGCAAAGCCGTTGGGCTTTGCCTTTTTAGTTTGCTATTTAAGGATGGTGATCTGCTTGCCTTTGGCGGCGATGTAGCCATCCTTTTTTAATTTGGAGAACTCCCGGCTGAGAGTTTCAGGGGTGATGCCCAGCAGGCTGGCCAGGTCCTTCTTCTTCAAGGGGAGAGTGAAGGTGTCGGAGCCGGCTTCGTCAGCGTAGTCTTTCAAGCTGGCGTAGAGGCGGGGACCAGCTTCCAGGCTGTTGCGGCGCATGGCGTTCTTTTGCGCGCTGACCAGGCGCTTGCCGAACTCATTTAAGAGGTGCAGGGAAAGCTCTGGGGACTTGAGCAGGAGGTCCTGGAAGTCGGAATAGTTGATGGAGCAGGCCGTGCTGTCTTCCAGGGCTTCGATGAAGAGGTCGTCGTTTTCCGTGTCAAAGAGGTTTTCTTCCCCGTTGATGTCGCCTTCCTGCATTAGGCTGAGGACCTGCTCATGGCCGTCGGGGCTGAGGCTGTAAACCTTGGCCCGGCCTGAATCCAGGGACATGACCGATAAGCGGCCGTCGCCCGGGGCGTGGATCAAGCTCCCTTTTTTAAAAAACTGCTGGTGGGTCGAAATATGAACCAAGTCCTGGCGCAGGTCCAGGGGGAGGTTCTTAAAAATCGGCACGTGGCTGATACAATTTAACTCGTCGTGTTGGTGCATAGTTGTCTGTTTTGCTTTAACTTATACTCTTACTTGTTTACTTCTTCTTACTGGATTTCTTACTGGTCTTCTTAGACTTAGACTTTTTACTAGATTTCTTACTGGACTTTTTAGATTTAGCCTTAGCTTTCTTACTAGACTTTTTCGCGGACTTTTTACTAGTCTTCTTAGCCTTGCTAGTTTTCTTAGTCTTGCTGGTCTTCTTGACTGCCTTGGCATTGGTGATCTTCTTGCTCTTGACGGTGGAGATGTTCTTGCCAACCTTGTAGAGGTACTTGGCCAAGCCTTTGTTTTGCAGGTCCTGCTGGCTGACCTTGTTCTTGCTCTGGGTGCTGGAAGAGGAGACCTTGCTTGAGTAGGTTTGGCTGCTGCTCTGCTTGAAGAGCTTGAAGCTGTAAGTAGCCAGGTTGCCGGCTCTGACCGTATACTTGTGGCCGGCCGTCAGCTGCAGCTTGCTTGGGTAGTAGGTGATCACGGTCTGGAAGTTGCCAAAGCCATACTCGCTGTAGTTGGCCACCTGGCTGGCCGTGACCGTCTTGCCGGTGTCATCGTCAGTAACGGTGATCTTCGGCGTTGAAGTTACGACCTTGTTTGAAAAGTATAAAGACCAGGCGATGTTTTGTCCATTTAAAAGTTCCAGGGGGAAGACCCCAGCGTTTGGATAGGCCACCATTTCCCGGCTGGCAGTTCTCGCGCTGTCGCCTACATTCAAAACCTGGTTGACCGAGTAGCGGTAGCCGTTGGTCCCGTAAGCTGCCCCGACTGAAATCTTGCTGAGGCGGGTGGAGAGCAGCCAGGCCCGGTGACCGGTGTCAGAACCCGACAGGTTGTAGCGGTCAGTCAAGAGGTCGGTCACGACATCCCCGGCCGTCTGCGGGCTGGCATTAAAGTTGAGGTTGGCCGAGTTGGAGACGTCCTGGGACAAAAGCCAATTCGATTTAGAAATGTAGCTTGGCCGCTTCTCATTCGGCAGCCCGTGCTGGTTGACGAACGGGTTAGCATTGATGGCAGCCATGACGGCGGCTGTCGTCTGGGCATTCTTGTTGCCCTGGCTGGTCGTCTTGACGGCGGTTAAGCCGAAGAGGTCACGGTAGTAGTTGATGTAGGCGACTTGCTCGTTGATGTAGCTGGCCTTTAAGCTGCCCGCCTTGAATTTCTTCTTTAAAGAAGGCTTGCTGGCATAGATATTCTGCTGGGTGTAGACGGCCTTGCTCAAGGCCTGGTATTCTCTTTGAAAACGGAGTACCTCTGCCTGTTCCTGCGGCGTGAATTCCGCCGCCTGGACAGCCGTAGGCCCCACTGCCAGAAAGACTGCTGGCAGCAAAAGCAGTACTGGTTTATGACGCATCTTCATCAACCCCTTTCTAGTTTATATTATAGCTGATTTTTTGCTTTTTTCGCTATTAAGCGCTTTCGCTAAAAAAGCTTAAAATTTGCCCGGAAAGTGCGCCAAAAGCCCGAGTTTTCGGTATAATACAGAGTTGATAAAAGGAGACGAAACAATGACGAAAAAAACACAAGTTGGTTTGATTTTTGGTGGGAACTCCTCCGAATACGAAGTTTCAATCACTTCAGCCGGCAACATCTACAAGGCAATTGACAAGGACAAGTTTGACGTCCACCCGATCTGGATCACGAACTCCGGCTACGTGGCCAGTGAAGCTGATTCATACAAGGTTCTGGAAGAGCCAGGCTACATGGTGGAAAAGGCTGACAAGACGGCCAACCTTTCCAACTTGATCGAGCTGGCTTCCCGGCCGGAACTGGACGTGCTCTTCCCAATCGTCCACGGCAACCTGGGCGAAGACGGGGTCCTGCAGGGCCTCTTCCGCCTGATCGACAAGCCTTTCGTCGGGGTTGACGTTTTAGCGGCAGCCGTAACCATGGACAAGGAATTCACCAAGATCCTGGCCCAAAGAGCCGGCGTGCCAGTAGCCAAGTGGGTATCCATCAAGCGCTACGAATACGAGGACGCCAAGAACCAAAAGCTCAGCTATGACTGGATCAGTGGCCAGCTGGGCACCAGCAACCTCTTCGTCAAGCCGTCCAACCAGGGCTCTTCCGTCGGCATCACCCACGTGACCGACGACAGCAACTACGCTGAAGCTTTGGCTGAAGCTTTCAAGTACGATGACAAGGTTTTGGTTGAAGAAGGGATCGTCGGCACTGAAGTTGAAACTGCCGTTTTGGGCAATGACCACCCAGTAGTTTCCGGGGTCGGCCGGATCATCAACGCCGACAACACTTGGTACAGCTACGAAAACAAGTACAGCGAAAAATCAACCACGACCCTGCAGATCCCAGCCCAGATTCCAGAAGAAACTGCCAAGAAGGTCCGGGAAAACGCCTTGAAGATCTACCAGATCACTGAATGCAGCGGCATGGCCCGGGTTGACTCCATGCTCAGAGAAAGCGACGGGGAAGTCATCTTCAACGAATTGAACGCCCTGCCAGGCTTTACCAACATCAGCATGTACCCGAAGCTGTTTGAAGAAGCCGGGATTTCTTACCCAGACTTGATCACCCGCTTGATCGAGCTGGCTGAAGAGCGCTACGCCCACAAGAAGACCCTCCTGCACAAGCACGACTAAGAGAAAAGTACTTTGAAAATTTAGTTTTTTGCGAAAGAAAGTCAGAACATGAGTGAGATAAGTGAGCAGATGAAGACCAGTGAAGCCGCCCAGGCCCTTGGGGTCAGCGAAAACACCCTGCGCAAGTATTCGCAGGCGGTGGAGAAGGCCACATCACCCGCTTACTTTCCCCGGGTCAAGAATGCCCGCCGCTACCGGCTGGAAGACTTGGACAAGCTGAAGCAAATGCAGGACCTGGTCAAGGAAGGCCAGAAGATTGACCAGGCTGCCCAGGAACTTTTTGCCAGTGAAAAGGAAGAAGCACCAGTAAAAACTACCAGGGAAGACCAGCTGGAAGCCGCCCTGGCCGCTAAGGACCAGGAAATCGCTGAGCTGAAAGAGCAGCTGGCCCAGCTGACAGCGGCTAAGGCAGAAAAAGCTGCTGAAAAGCAGATTGATTCCCTTGAGCCAGCTGATGATGTCCTGGACCTGCCGGATTTTGATGACGGCTTTTTGGAAGATAGGCCGGTCACCCCGGAGCAGAAAAGGGCCCAGGTCGTGGCTGACATGGCCAAGAGTGATGAGGAGGTCCACAGGGAACTACTCAGCCGGGCCCAGGAAAACGCGGCCAAGGGGGCGCCAACCTACCGGACCCTGGCTGACATGCAACTGGCACCCAAGAAGACTCCCTGGTGGAAGAAAATTTTCAAATAATGGCGCGAATTGCTAAATTAAGCTTAAAAATCAAAGGTGACCGCGAAAGCGGTCCTTTTTTTGCACTAAAATAAAAAGTGCTGAAAACTAAAACAAAAAACAGAAAGGCAAATACAAAGAGGATGGAAACGAAAAAGCAGCGCTTCCTGGCCGCCCTGGTTCTGCTGGTCCTGGGTCTGGGCCTGGCCGCGCTGACCTATTTTAAGACGACCGGCTACAAGAACCCGGTGGCGGTGATCACGGACACGAAGATCAAGGACCGCCTGCTGAAAAAAGAAACTGATATTTACGGCAACAAGGATGAAGAGCGCCGGCAGTACCTGCACGTTCAAGTCTTGACCGGCAAGTACAAGGGGCAGACTTTTGAAACGGTCAACACCTACTACCCTTCCCAGCTGGTTACCCAGAAGTACCGGGCAGGCGAGCGGGTCTTCGTCACGGTGACTGACGGCAGCCTGGCCCTGCTTTCGCCAAAAAGAGACTGGATCCTGGTCATGACCTTGGCCATTACTTTGTCCTTGATGGTGGCCGTAGTTGGCCGGCGGAGCTGGCACTTGATCGTCTCCATGGCCATCAGCTGGATCCTGTTTTACTGCTTGATCCTGTGGGACGTGGCGGTCAACGGGGCCGGAATCATCTGGATGTTCTCCCTGGCCGACATCGTCTTCTCCTTCTTCAGCCTGGCTATCGTGCAGGGGGTTAACAAAAAGATGCTGGTTACCTGGCTGGCGACCCTGCTCGGGGTCTTTGTCTCTTTTGCCCTCTGCTATGCCGTTATCAAACTGACCGGGGAGACCTACCTCAACTATGAAATGGGCGACTATGCCACCCAGGACACGCGGGGAATCTTCATGGCCCAGGCCCTGCTGGGGGTACTTGGGGCAGTTATGGACGAGGCGACGGACATCGTTTCCAGCCTTTATGAACTGATCCAGCACAAGCCCGAGATTACCGTTAAGGAACTTTTAGCCAGCGGACGGACAATGGGGCAGGAGATCATGGGGCCTTTGATCAATGTTTTGGTCTTGATCTTCATTTCTGAAGCCCTGCCGGAAACAATCCTGTACTTCCGGGACAACAACACGATCGCGACGACTTTTAACTTCACCATGTCCTTAGGGGCGACGCAGAGCGCGGTTTCAGCGATCGGGATCGTTCTGACCATCGTTTTTGCCAGCCTCTGCAGCCTCCTCTTTTTAAAAAAGCCGGAGAAAGGGGGTAAGCAAGAATGAGCAGCCTTGGCGCATTAATCATTGTTTTGGCCATCTTGATGACCGTCATCGGCGGTGAAACCGGGATCCGCAGCTTCTTCAGTGTCTTGATCAACAGCCTCTTGCTGGTCCTGGTGGCCATGCTCATCTCCTGGGGCTTGAGCATTCCAATTATTACCGCGATTTTCGTGCCCCTCAAGCTGGTCACGATCATCTTCCTGGGCACCCATGACTATACCGTGGCCAAAAATTCCTTCTATGCCTCTTTGATCGTCTTATCCCTCGTCAGCGTCTTGATCTTAGGCATCCAATACCTGGCCCAAGCCGCTGGTCTGGGGCCGGAAGCCGGGGAAATCCTCCTGGGCCACTCCCAGATGCCGGGGATCAGCTATGGGCAGATCGCCGTTACCGTGGCCATTTTCTCCGCCCTTGGGGCGGTGGCGGAAGCCGCCGTGTCGATGAGTTCGGGGATTTTGGAACTGAAGAAGGCTAAGCCGGACATCACGGAAGAGCAGCTGATGAAGAGCGGGGCAGCCATCGGCTACGACGTTTTGGGCACGGCCATGAACACCATCATTTACGGGATGTTTGGCAGCTTTTTGTCCCTCTTTTTATGGTATTACCGCCTCCACTATTCCTTTAGTGAGGTGATTAATGATAAACTTTTTGTAAACGAAGCACTGATCATCATGTATTCTCTGCTCGGTGTGCTGCTGACGGTTCCTTTGGCGACCTTTTTGCTGGCCAAGGGGATGAGCCGGCAAAGTGAGGAAAAAAATGGAAACGAAAAAACTAGAGATCAAGAACTTTAACGGCCGGACCTACCAGCTGCAGACCTACACGGTTACGGGCGACCGGCCGCCTTTGAACAAGCTCCGTCCCTTGGCTATCGTGGTGCCGGGCGGCAGCTTTACCCACCTGTCAGTCAAGGAAAGTGAGCCAGTAGCCCTGGCCTATGTCAGCCGGGGCTTCAACGCCTGCGTGGTCAGCTACAATCTTTTGCAAGACGAAGGAATGATCTATCCTGATGCCGGCCTAGACGTCTTGAGCACGGTCAGCTATTACCGGGAGCACGCGGCTGAATACCAGATTGACCCAAGTAAGATCATGACTATCGGTTTTTCTGCCGGCGGCCATATCGTCAGCGCGGCCAACTACCTGGCTGATGAGCCAGTCTACCAGGAAAAATATGGCTATGAGGGGGACCAGGTTCGGCCAAACGCCACGATTCTGGGTTATCCTTTGACTGATGTGCACAAGGTGGCCTTTGAAATCGGCGGCCGGGCTGACGGGGCCTTGCCGCCTGACCCCAAGCTGGTTGATACGGCCCTGGGGGTGAGTCCTCAGACCCCGCCGACCTTCATCTTCCAGTCCTGGAACGACCCGATCTGCCTGCCGACCAATGCCATGGCTTATGAAGAGGCCTTGTTTAAAAACAAGGTCAAGTGCGAGGCCCACATGTTTGACATTGGCTACCACGGTTACTCTTTGGCCACGCCGGAACTGTCCACGGAAGACATCTTCTGGCAGGGCAATCCCCACACGGCCCGCTGGTTTAGTTTGAGCCTGGAGTGGCTGGACCACCTTTTCTCCGGGATCAACTACGATGAAAACAAGGACAAGCTGACCCAGCTTTACCAGTAGAATTAGGCTAAAAGGACCTGCTTAGGCAGGCCTTTTTTATTTGGTTAGCGGTAACTGCTTGCATCTGTAGGAACTTTTTCTATACTAAGCTTGTAGGAAAAAATGGCAGCGCTTTATTTTTTGATATGAGAGTGTGAGAAAAAATGACGACAAAAAAGCAAAAGCAAGAACCATGGTGGAAGCAGGCCGTGATCTACCAGATCTATCCCAAGTCCTTCCAGGACACAAACGGCGACGGGGTCGGCGACCTGCGGGGGATCATCAAGCGGCTGGACTACCTGCAAGGCCTGGGCATCGACGCCATCTGGCTCTGCCCGGTCTACAAGTCACCAGGCGTGGACAACGGTTATGACATCGCCGACTACGAAGCCATCGACCCCCAGTACGGGACCATGGCGGACATGGAAGAATTAATCAGTGAGGCCAAGAAGCGGGGGATCCGGATCGTGATGGACCTGGTGGTCAACCACACCTCTGACCAGCACCCTTGGTTTATCGAAGCCCGGAAAAATCCATCCTCTCCGGAACACGACTACTATGTCTGGGCGGACAAGGCCAATGAGCTCAAATCCGCTTTTTCCGGCAGCGCCTGGGAATACGACGGCCAGGTCGGCCAGTACTACCTCCACCTTTTTGCCAAAGAGCAGCCGGACCTCAACTGGAAGAACCCGGCCCTAAGGCAGAAGGTCTACGACTTGATGAACTTCTGGATTGACAAGGGGATCGGGGGCTTCCGGATGGACGTGATCGAGCTGATCGGCAAGGTCCCGGAAGAAGAGATTACCGCTAACGGCCCTAAGCTGCATGACTACCTGCAGGAAATGCACCAGGAGACTTTTGGCGACCGGGACTTTTTGACGGTCGGGGAAACCTGGGGGGCAACTTTAGACAACGCTCCCCTGTATAGCGACCCGGACAGAAAAGAACTGTCCATGGTCTTCCAGTTTGAATTCACGGAACTGGACAAGCAGGCTGGCAAGGAAAAGTGGGACACCAAGCCCCTTGACTACGGCGACTTGAAGAATGTCCTGGCCAAGTGGCAGAAACTGGACTTTAACCACAGCTGGAACAGCCTCTTTTGGAACAACCACGACCTGCCCCGGATTGTGTCCCGCTTTGGCAATGACCAGCAGTATCGCGAGCGCAGCGCTAAGATGCTGGCCCTTCTCCTGCACGGCTTGCGGGGGACCCCTTACATCTACCAAGGTGAGGAAATCGGGATGACCAACTGCCCGGTTTCGGCTATCGACGAGGTAGAGGACATCGAAGCCCGGCGGATGTACCAGGAACGGCTGGCAGAGGGCTGGAAGAAGGAAGACCTGATCAAGGCCATCAATGCCCGGGGCCGGGACAATGCCCGGACCCCAATGCAGTGGGATGCTTCAGCTTCCGCCGGCTTTACCAGCGGCCGGCCATGGCTGGCGGTTAACCCTAACTGCCATGAAATCAATGTAGAAAACGCATTGAATGATCCAGATTCAATTTATTATTTCTATAAGAAGCTGATTGCCCTCCGCCACCAGGAGCGGATTTTGACCGATGGCTCCTTTGAACTTTTGGACACGGCAGATGCCGTCATGGCCTACCACCGGGAAAACGCGGAAGACAAGTGGCTAGTCGTCTGCAACTTGACCGGCCAGGAGCAGGAAGTCTCCCTGCCAGATAAGGTCAAGGAAATCCTCCTGGCTAACGGGCCTGTACCGGAAGACCTGGCTAAGGCTCTTTTACCCCCTTACGCGGCCTTTCTTTGCCGGGTGGAAAAGGATTAGCTAATATGTAAAAAAGATAATATTATTTTTGAGAGCGTTTTTTTTAACTTACAAAAAATATGTTATTTTGTGTTAGAATCTAGCATAGGAAGTGAGAAGGAAAAGTTAGACTAGAATCCTTGATAGGAGGAAATTTGCTTGAAGAGAACCGCTACTTTAGAAGATGTGGCTCGCAAGGCCCATGTGTCGAAGATGACCGTTTCAAGGGTGATCAACCACCCCGAACTGGTTGCTCCGGAACTGCAGGTGGTCGTTGAAGACGCCATGCACAAATTGAACTACCACCCCAACAATGCGGCCCGGGCCCTGGCCAAGAACCAGACCAGCGTGGTGAAGTTCGTGATTTTAGAAGACGTCGACGATACCGACCCTTACTTTACCGATGTCTTGTTTGGCATGGCGACGGAGTTGAAGAAGCAGAATTATTCCCTCCAGCTGCTCTTGAAGGGGAGCCAGCTGGACCAGGGGGCGGCTGACGGCTATGTGATCACCGGAGCCAGGACTGATGATTACCCCCAATTGAACGAGCTTAAGCAGCCTTTCGTCCTGTTTGGCGAGAACCGGGGCGGCTATGACTTTGTCGACACCAACAACCTGCTGGGTGAGACCATAGCGACCAAGTACGCCTTGAAGGCTGGCTACCGGAATGTGGTTTTTATCGGCATCGATGTCCGCGAGGCTTTTGAATTTTCCAGAGAAGCTGGTTATGTCAACACCATGCAGCAGAACAAGAAGATTCCCAGCGTCTTCCGGGTGGAAAACAGCTCAGCCGCGGCCCGGGAATTCATCCAAGACCACTTGGGCGAATTTCCCAAGAACACCTGCTTTGCCTGCGGCAGTGACCGGATTGCCATGGGGGTTATCCAGGCCCTGGTGGAGGCGGAAGCCAAGATTCCGGAAGACTTTGGCGTGATCGGCTATGACGGGGTCCTTTTAGACCGGGTGTCATCGCCGACGATCACGACCGTCAAGCAAAACTTCTGGCTGATCGGTGAGAAGCTGGCGGAACTCATTTTAAGAAAAATTGCCCAAAACGGCGCGCCGCAAGGGGAGGTCTTTATCGAACCGACCTTGAGCGAGGCCGAATCAACTAAATAATGACTGAAGCATCCTTAGGGATGCTTTTTTGCTTGGCTTTTGTTACCGATAACAGACAGGCCAGGCTTGTAAGCGCTAACCCTAATTTGGTTAAATTTTTACTGGAGGAAAAAGAAACATGACTAAGCAGGATGCATGGCAAAAGAATGCCATTATTTACCAAATTTACCCGAAATCATTTCAAGACAGCAACGGTGACGGCATCGGCGACTTAAACGGCGTCCGCCAGCGGATTCCCTACTTAAAGCAGCTGGGCATCACCGCCGTTTGGCTGAACCCGATTTACCAGTCACCGGGCGTTGACAACGGCTATGACGTCAGCGACTACTACAAGATTGACCCGGTCATGGGGACCATGGCAGACTTTGAAGCACTTGTTAACGACCTGCACCAGGCCGGGATCAAGCTGATCATGGACTTCGTTTTGAACCACACGTCTGACCAGCACCCTTGGTTCAAGGCCGCGGTCAGTGACCCGGCCAGCCCTTACCGGGACTACTACATTTTTGCCGGTAAAAACGGTGTCCGGCCGAACAACTGGGGCAGCTTCTTTGGCGGCAGCTGCTGGGCAGCTGACCCGGCCGGAACGGGCCAGTCCTACTTCCACCTTTTTGCCAAGGAAATGCCGGATTTGAACTGGAAGAATCCGGCTGTCCGCGAGGAAATGTTCAAGGCGGCTGAATTCTGGCTCAAGAAGGGGGTCGACGGCCTGCGCCTGGATGCCTTCATCCACATCGCCAAGGCCGACCTGCGCCAGTCCTACCCAAGTGAGGACGACAAGCCGGTCATCGCGGAAGACTTTTTCGCCAACCGGCCGGAAGTGCAGGAATGGCTGGCACCTTTCTGCGCCCGCCTGCGGGAAGAATTTCCAGACCTCCTGCTTTTAGGGGAAGCAGCCAGCGCCAGCATCAACCTGGCGGCCGACTACACTGATCCTAAGCGGAATTTGATGGACTCAGTCATTACCTTCCGCTACTTTACGGAAAAAGAAGATTCCGTCAACCCGGACTTCAGCGGCCAATACCAGCCAAAAGAGTTTGACTGGCTGGCCTTCAAGCAAAACCAGACTGTCTGGCAGCAGACCCTGTCAGCCGCGCCAACCTTGTACTGGAGCAACCATGACATGGCCCGCCTGGCCACCCGGGTCGCCAAGACCCCGGTCCAGCAGCGGTCTTTGGCCATGGCCATGTACCTGGAGAGGGGGATCCCGGTGATTTACTATGGGGAAGAATTAGGCCTGCACAACCTGGAATTTGATAATGCAGACCAGTTTGCCGATGAGACAGTGGCTGACTTCGTCAAGGAAGCTGGCGAGGCTGGGGTAGACGAAAAGACAGCCCTGGAAATGGCCAGCCAGACCCACAAATTGCCGGCCCGGGGGCCAATGCCTTGGGACGACAGCCAGTATGGCGGCTTTAGCACTGCTGAGCCTTGGCTGACGGGCAGAAGCCGGGACAAGGTCAGCGTGGCTAGTGAGGACGCGGACCCAGCCAGCATGCTCAACTTCTACCGGCAGCTTTTAAAGCTGAAGCAGACGCCTTTGTTTACCAAGGGCAGCTACTACCTCCTGGATACCAAAGCAGACCTCCTGGTCTACCAGCGGGATTTAGGGGATGACCGGGCTTTAGTGGTTGTTTCCCTCAGCGCCAAGAAGGAGCACTTGACCCTGCCAGAAGAACTGACTCCGGTCTTAACCGCCGGCAGCATCAACCTGCAGGGCAAGGAATTGACCCTAATGCCTTTTGCCGGGGTAGTTTTGCAAAAGAAAAATAAGCAATAAAACAAGCAGCAAATAACCAACGTGATGATGATTTTTTAGCGAGGAAACAGAAAAAATGCAAACAGCAGCAGTTAGACACAGACCTGAAAGCGAAGATTGCTACCTGGTGACGACGGAGACTATGAAGCTGCGCCTGCACACGGGCCGCGACGTCAAGGCAGTCTACGTTCACTATTGCGACGTCTACGAACCCTTGACCAACTTGAAAAAGCAGGCCATGGACCTGGCCGGCCACGGTCAAGTAAACGACTACTGGGAAACGACGGTGACTTTGCCTTTGCACCGGGCCCAGTATGTCTTTGAAATTCATGGTGAAGACGGCGAGGAATGGGTTTACGGTGACCGGGGCTTCAGAAAAAACGAAAAGGAAACTTACGAAGACCCGAACAACTACTTCAAGCTCCCTTACTTCCACGCGATCGATATGACCAAGAGCCCGGACTGGGTCAAGGAAACGGTTTGGTACCAGATCTTCCCTGAACGCTTTGCCAACGGGGACAAGAGCAATGACCCGGAGGGCGTTAAGGATTGGAATCCAAGCGACCACCCTGGCCGGGAAGACTACTACGGCGGTGACCTGCAAGGGGTGCTGGACCACTTGGACTACTTGCGGGACTTGGGGATCAACGGCCTGTACTTCTGCCCGATCTTCAAGGCCAGCTCCAACCACAAGTACGACACGATCGACTACCTGGAAATCGACCCGGACTTTGGGGACAAGCAGCTTTTTGCCCGCTTGGTCAACGAAGCCCACGCCCGGGGGATGAAGGTCATGCTGGATGCCGTCTTCAACCACATGGGCGACTCCTCCATGCAGTGGCAGGATGTCGTGAAAAACGGCCCTGATTCCCGCTTTGCTGACTGGTTCCACATCAACCGCTTCCCGGTTGAACCGTATGACCCGGCAGATCCAAGCTACGAGACTTTTGCTTTTGAAAAGCACATGCCGAAATTGAACACCGCCAACCCGGAAGTCGTGGACTACCTTTTGACGATCGCGACCTACTGGGTCAAGGAATTCGATATCGATGCCTGGCGGCTTGACGTGGCTGACGAAGTCGACCACCAATTCTGGAAGAAGTTCAAGGCCGCTGTTACGGCCATTAAGCCGGACTTCTACGTCCTGGGCGAGTCCTGGCACTCCAGCCAGTCCTGGCTGAACGGGGATGAATTCTCCGGTACCATGAACTACCCATTCACCGGCCAGATTGCCGACCACTTCCTTAAGGGGACGCAGGACGCCAAGACCATGACCGAATTATTGACTGACCAGCTCTTCTTATACAGAGAGCAGAGCAATTCAGCCATGCTGAACGTTTTGGACTCCCATGACACTGCCCGGATCAAGACGGTGGCCGGTGAAGACGAAGACAAGGCCCTGCAGGCTCTGGCCTTCACCTTCATGCAAACTGGTTCTCCGTGTATCTACTACGGGACGGAAATGGGCATGAGCGGGGACAACGACCCTGACTGCCGCAAGCCAATGGACTGGAGCCAGGCAGGCAGTCCGGTTTGGCAGGCAGTTCAAGCGATTATCGCCTTCCGCCGCCAGCACTGGGAAAGCCTGAGCAAGGGGCAGACCTGGCTGGAAGTTGAAGAAAACGGTTTGATCCATGTTAAGCGGACCGGCAAGGAAACGATCGAAGGCTGGTTCAACACGACCGGCCAAGCCGTCAGCTTAAGTGCGGAAGCTGCTTTAAGCCGGGGCTATGAAGCTGGCCGGCTGGCTAACAAGGGCTATGTTCTGAGTGTGAGATAGAAGCTGTTAGCGGTAACATAAAAATAGCGCTTGTTAGCGTTTGCATGTTAGCCGATAATGATTACAGAATGATTTGAGCGAGGAAGAACAGCGATGAAAAGAATTTTTGAAATTGATCCCTGGAAATTGACCAGTCATACCTTTTCAAAAGAAGACAAGCGCCTTCAAGAAAGCATGACTTCAATCGGCAACGAATACATGGGTCTGCGCGGCAACTTTGAAGAAGGTTACAGCGGTGACAGCCTGCAAGGCACCTACTACGCCGGCGTCTGGTTCCCGGACAAGACCCGGGTCGGCTGGTGGAAGAACGGTTACCCGGACTACTTCGGCAAGACCTTGAACGCCCCAAGCTTCATTGACCTGCCAGTGACCATCAACGGCCACAAACTGGACCTGGCAACTGATGAAATCAGTGACTTCAGCTTGAGCCTGGACATGCATCAAGGTTTGCTCACAAGAAGTTTTATTTATGAAGGCAAGGACTGCCGGGTTCAATTTACTTTCACCCGCTTCCTTAGTTCCGTCATCAAGGAAGCTGCCTTGATCAAGGTTAAGGCCACTGTCCTCAGTGGTGAGGCTGACCTGCAAATCGCCAGCCGCTTGAACGGGAACGTGGTTAACGAAGACAGCAACTACGAAGAAGGCTTCTGGGATGCCTTAAATGAAGATACTAACGGCCGCAGCATCCAGCTGCGGACCAAGCCAAACAACTTCGGTACCCCGCAATTCACGGTTCTTTTGAAGGAAGTTACCCGGGAAGACGGCCAAGTCATTTCCGGTGACGTGACGACCGCCAGCGGCGAAGTCAGCGAAAGCTTCGCCAAGACTTTGACCAGCGGCCAAAGCTGGGAACTGGAAAAGGACGTCATCGTCATCACCAGCCGGGACGTGGCTGATGAAGAACAAGCCGCCAAGGCTGACGAATTGATGGCCAAATTGACCAGCAAGACTTTTGCCCAGAACCTGGCCGACCATGAAGCTGTCTGGGACAAGCGCTGGGCAAGCTGTGACGTGACGATTGAAGGTGACCCGGCCGCTCAGCAGGGGATCCGCTTCAACATCCTCCAGCTCTTCATGACCTACTACGGCCGTGACCCGCGCCTTAACATCGGGCCAAAGGGCTTTACCGGTGAAAAATACGGCGGTGCTACTTACTGGGACACTGAAGCTTTCATCGTGCCAATGTACCTGGCCGTAGCGCCTAAGGAAGTTACCAAGTCCCTCTTGGAATACCGGCACGAACAATTGCCAGGTGCCTTCCACAACGCCCGCCAGCAAGGCTTGAAGGGTGCCCTCTTCCCAATGGTTACCTTTAACGGGATTGAATGCCACAACGAGTGGGAAATCACTTTTGAAGAAATCCACCGGAACGCGGACATTCCATTCGCTATCTACCAATACACCCGCTACACGGGCGACGACTCTTACGTTAAGGATGAAGGCATGGACGTCCTGGTTTCAACCGCCCGCTTCTGGGCTGACCGGGTTCACTTCTCCAAGCGCAAGGGCCAATACATGATCCACGGGGTAACTGGTCCTAACGAATACGAAAACAACGTTAACAACAACTGGTTCACCAACACCATGGCCAAGTGGCTTCTGGGCTACACCCTGGAACGCTGGCCACTGGCCACCGAAGCAACCAAGAAGCGCCTGCAGGTAACTGACGAAGAACTGGCCAAGTGGCAAGATATCGTCGACCGGATGTACCTGCCGGAAGACAAGGAACTGGGCATCTTCGTCCAACACGACACTTACCTGGACAAGGACCTCAGAAGCAAGGATACCATCCCGGCTGACCAATTGCCACTGAACCAGCACTGGTCCTGGGACAAGATCCTGCGGTCACCGTTCATCAAGCAAGCCGACGTTTTGCAAGGGATCTACTTCCTGAACGACCACTACACCAAGGAAGAAAAGGAAAGAAACTACGACTTCTACGAACCAATGACGGTTCACGAAAGTTCCCTGAGCCCGTCAATTCACGCCATCCTGGCTGCTGAACTGGGCAAGCAGGACAAGGCGGTTGAATTCTACGAACGGACTGCCCGCCTGGACCTGGACAACTACAACAACGACACGGTTGACGGCCTGCACATCACTTCCATGAGCGGGAGCTGGCTGGCCATCGTGCAAGGCTTTGCCGGCATGCACTACAACGAAGACGGCATCAGCTTTGCCCCATTCTTGCCAAAGAAGTGGTCCAGCTACAGCTTCAAGATCAACTACCGCGGCCGTATCTTGGCCCTGGCGGTTGAAAAGGACAAGGAAGTCAAGCTGACCCTGCTCTCTGGTGAAGACTTGCCAGTCAAGGTTTGGGACCAAGAAGTAACTCTGAAAGAAGGACAAAGCCAATGCTTAAAGGATTAATTTTTGACCTGGACGGGGTCATCACTGACTCAGCAGTCTACCACCTCAAGGCTTGGCAGGACCTGGCCCGCGGTATTGGGATCGAACTGCCGGAAGAATTCGGTGACAAGCTGCGCGGCTTGTCCAGAATGGATTCCCTGGAAATCATCCTGGAATACGGGCACAAGGAAAATGACTACAGCCAGGAAGAAAAAGAAGCCTTGGCAGCCAAGAAGAACGCGGCTTACGTGAACGCGGTCAAGAACATGACCCGGGCCGACATCCTGCCAAAGATGGATGACCTGCTCAAGCAGGCCAAGGCCCAAGGGCTGAAGCTGGCCCTGGCCTCAGCTTCCAAGAACGCTCCTTTGATCTTGAAGCAGCTGGGGCTTACAGACATGTTTGATGCCCGAGTTGACCCGGCTACCCTCAAGCACGGCAAGCCGGATCCGGAAATCTACATCCGGGCCCAGGAACTGCTTGGTTTGGAGAAGAATGAAGTAATTTCTTTCGAAGACGCGCCAGCAGGCGTAGCGGCCATCAAGGCGGCCGGCCAGTTCGCGGTCGGGATTGGCGATCCGATCGTTTTGAAGGGGGCCGACTACATCGTTGGTTCAACTAGCGCCTTGGATTTGACCGAGATTGAGAAAGTTTTTGAAGCAGGGAATTAGGTAAGAAAAATGGTAAAAATCAACTTAAATCACATCTACAAGAAGTATCCAAACGCGGATGACTACTCAGTTTCAGACTTTGACCTGCACATTGGCGACCATGAATTCATCGTCTTTGTCGGCCCGTCTGGCTGTGGTAAGTCAACAACCCTGCGGATGGTTGCCGGCTTGGAAGACATCACTGAAGGGACTTTGGAAATCGGCGGCAAGGTCATGAACGACGTGGCTCCCCGCGACCGCCACATCGCCATGGTTTTCCAGAACTACGCCCTTTACCCGCACATGACGGTTTACGACAACATGGCCTTCAGCTTGAAGCTGCGTCACTACGACAAGGCTGAAATCGACAAGCGGGTCAAGAATGCCGCTGAAGTCCTGGGTCTGGCCCACCTTTTGGAACGGCGGCCAGCCGATCTGTCCGGTGGGCAAAGACAGCGGGTTGCCTTGGGGAGAGCGATCGTGCGTGACGCCCCGATCTTCCTGATGGACGAACCTTTGTCCAACCTTGACGCCAAGCTCCGTGTCTCCATGCGGGCGGAAATCGCCAAGCTGCACCAGAACTTGAAGACGACCACCATCTACGTTACCCACGACCAAACTGAAGCCATGACTCTGGCTGACCGGATTGTTGTCATGAACGCCGGCCGGATCCAGCAGATTGGGACGCCGAAGGAAGTCTACAACAAGCCAGCCAACCAATTCGTTGCCGGCTTCATCGGGTCACCGCAGATGAACTTCTTCAACGTGACCTACAAGGACGGCTACATTGACGACGGCCAGGGCATCAAGCTCAAGGTGCCGGAAGGCCGGGCCAAGGTCCTGGATGCCAAGGGCTACAACGGCAAGGCCATTGTGATGGGCCTGCGGCCGGAAGACATCCACATGGAAGAAGCCTTCCTGGAAACCTGGCCGGAAGCGGTCGTTTCCGCCAAGGTTGTCGTTTCCGAATTGCTGGGTGCAACCAGCCAGCTCTACATGAACGTTGACAAGACTGAATTCGTCGGCGTTGTCAACGCCCGTGACTTCCACAAGCCAGGTGACAGCGTCAAGGCGGGCTTTAACCTGAACAACGCTCACTTCTTTGACAAGGAAACGCAAGTAACGATTACCGATTAATTCCATCAAGTATCGGACGCTTAAGAATAATTAATTCAGCTAATCAACTTGCAGCTAAAGGCTGCAAGATGATGTAAAAAATAAACAATTGTTTGTTTAGGAGGAAAAAATGAGTTTCTTTAAAAAGGCTGCTTTGAGCAGCGCGGCAGTATTGGCTGCCTTGAGTTTGTCAGCATGCTCC
>SFHY01000102.1 GCA_004556255.1 Lactobacillus delbrueckii | reverse complement strand
GTAATGTGCTGGGTGGCCCCCAGATTCCTGCGACTTTAGTCGTAGGAGGTTCAATAATTCATTATTGCCGGCTGTTAACCAATATTGACTGATATTGACTAATATTTTTTGAAAAAGATGTTTTGTTTTATGCAAAGCACCTTTTTCTTTTTTAACCGTTTTCTGAAAACGGTTGACATTTTCATAGCATTTTCTATTGCTATTTTCCTAAAACTCCGTTAATCTAGTAACTATTCGACAAATTATTAGTTAAAGGAGTTTCAATTAATGAATATCATCATTGCATTACTGCCAGCCATCGGCTGGGGGGTTATGCCTTGGATCGTCAACAAGGTGCCAAACAGCAAGCCGGCCAACCAAATCTTCGGTGTTGGCATGGGTGCCACTATCGTCGGCATCATCGTGACTTTAATCCAGCATCCGGCCATGTCCATGCCAGTCTTCTTCCTGTCTCTTCTGTCCGGTGCTTTATGGACGATCGGTCAAATCGGCCAGTTCATCTCCTTCACCCGGATCGGGGTCAGCAAGACCATGCCGATCTCAACTGGCCTGCAGCTGGTCGGCAATACTATCATCGGGGCTTTGATCTTTGGTGAATGGAAGACCAGCAACGACTTTATCTTCGGGATCATTGCCCTGGTCATCATCATGGCCGGCGTCATCTTGACCGCCTACACTGAAAAAGGCGACAGCTTCACTCAGAAGACCACCAACAAGGACATCCTCTTCCTGGTCTTAACCACGGTCGGCTACCTGGCCTACTCTGCCTTCCCGAAGACGATTACGGCAGACGCTGAATCCATGTTCCTGCCGCAAACCCTGGGGATCCTGCTGGGGTCTGTGATCTACCTGGCCCTCAGCGGCAACAAGGCTGCCTTCAAGGAAAAGGCCAGCTACCTTGACCTCTTTGCCGGCATCAGCTTCGGGATTGCGGCTTACGCCTACATTATCTCCGCCCAAGTCAACGGGGTGACTAACGCCTTCATCTACGGGCAGCTGAGCGTGATCATCTCCACTATCGGCGGGATGACTCTGCTGGGCGAACGCAAGCAAGGCAAGGAACTGGTCGCAACGCTTGCCGGCCTCTGCCTGATCGTTGTCGGCGCCATCCTTTAATGTCAAAACCAAACTAAAGCAATCTGGGACAACGAAAACAGAAGACATTTTTATATATTTACGTGCTAGCAAAGAAGCCAGGAGCAAACGCTCCTGGCTTCTTTCTTTGCAGTATTTTGTTCTGCTTCTTATTGAATCTTAACCTTCTGGCTTTCTGCCTGTTTGACGTCAAAGCCGGAGACCTTGCCGAACCATTTCTTGACCAGCTCGTCATATTTTCCGCTGGCCCGCAGCTTCTTCAAGGCCTTATTAATGGCCTGGCGCATTTCAGTCTGCCCCTTTTCAACCCCGATACCGTATGGCTCCTCAGCCAAACTGGCCTTGGTCAAGGTGAATTCCGGAGTATCAGCGATCAAACCAGCCAAAATCCCGTTGTCGTCGATCATGACATCCCCTTGCCCGGCCTTTAAGGCGTTGAAGGCTGACCCGTAGTCGTCAAACTGCTTGACACTGGCCTTTGGAGCCAGCTTAGCCACCTGGTTGGCCACGTCGGTCCCCTTGATGGCAATAACCACGACTCCCTTTTTATTCAAGTCAGCAATGCTTCTGATCTTACTGGACTTCTTAACGATCATGGATTCGTTGGCGTTAAAGTAAACGTCAGAGAAGTCGATCACCTTCATCCGTTCCTTGGTGATGGTCATGGTTGAAATGACGGCGTCCAGGGACCCGTTGTGCAAAAGGGTGATCCGGGTCTTTTCCGTGATCGGCCGGAAGACAGCCTTGCCTTTAGGGCCAAGGATCTGCTTGGTGATGGCCGTAGCCAGATCGATTTCAAAACCTTCGATCTTTCCGGTCTTGATGTTGGTCAAGCCGAACAACTTGGTGTCTGGCCGGACCCCCCAGGTTATCTGCTTAGACTGCTTGGCCCGGGCATAGCTGCTCTCCTGCTTGCTGGAACAGGCAGTCAGGCTGGTCGCTAGCAAAAGCAGCAGACCGCAGGCCAAGGCCTGGATGATTCTCTTGATTGTTTGCGGCTGTCTTTTCATGTTTTTCATCTTTCTATCATATCGGATCTATAAAATATTATACCCGATATTTTAGAAAGTTTCTTTTGTTTATAATAAAAGTCTCTTTTTCTTACTTTATTAAGTAAAGCCAGGATTATTCTTTGCAAAATTAGTTTTTTCCGAAAATAAAGCCTTTTCCCAGAACTTTTCTCCATGAAAAAATTCAGATTAAAATCAGCCGTAGTCGACATTTTTCATGGCTGACCATTGCTTGCCCAGGCTTTGCCCGGCAATTTCAAAGGCCAAAAGCTGCTTCAAGTCAGCAAATTTTTCCACCTTCATCTGCCCGCCCTTCTCCAAGCGCCAGGTGAGCTGCCGGTAGACCTTTCGTTCACTGGACTGGCCCAGACTGTATTGGCGGCCGGCTAAAGAAAATTGAATGTCGCAGCCGTCTTTAATCGCCTGGACAAACTCCTCCAGGCTGTCAAACTGCACGCTCCAGACAGCTACCTCGCTCATCTGGGGCCAGCAGTCAGCCAGGGACTGCCCCGCAATCTGGCAGGTCAAGAATTCCTCTGTATTGGCAAAAAACTGCTGCTCTTCTGGTAAATCACAGTTGATCAAGGTCTTGCTGGCCGGGGTCAAAGGATTGCCATCATCAACTAACAGCCACTGCTGGCCGTTTAACTTAAAATGTATCTCATCGCTGTCATCAGCGGCTGTTTCTAATTCTTGAAAACTGGAAATCGGACGCTTGTTTACTGACATAAATGCCCTTTCTAAAAAAATCTAGATTTGATTATTAGACATTATTGTACATCTTTTTTAAGGCTTTTGTCTCGTAATCTCTCCGATTGCCCGCCGCATTTCAGCCAAATCCAGGACGCTATAGGCAAATTCTTTTCTGACCAGGTCATCTGGCAGGTATTCATCATACTTGTCAAAAACCGGCACTTCCTGAGGATAAAGCAAATCCAAAGGGTCAAAGTCTTTAGCAGCTTCTTCAGCCAGAATCTGGTAGAATTCTCCTTCACTGACATCCATGCTGAACTGGATGTAGTATGGCCGGACTGAGTCAAAATTCTTGAGCCCTAAGCGGCTTGCGCATTTAAGGCGCAAGAAGCGCTCTAGGGCCAGAAAAGCGTAAGAACCCGTCCAAGGGAAAAGGCAGTAGGTTTTAGCCTCCAGGTTAATCAGCTGCTTATCTGGCAGGCCGGCGGCTTGCGCCATTGCTCTCGCTTCGCTCAAGCGGGCAGCCGCGTTTTTCATCAAGTAAGGATACTGCCTCTCTTCTGCCAGAATCTTCCGCATCTGCTGGAGAACTTTGGGATGGATGTCGCCAGCTACATCCCCAAAATAAGCCGGGATTCGGCCTTTAACCTGGTGGACGTAGACTTGCCGGCGGCGGCGGTCGATTTCTTCAACCACCCAGACATGGCCGGCGATGGCGATTTTTTCACCCAAAGGCGGGGGCTTAACGATCGTCCCCAGTTCTTCAGACTCAGCGTGGACGCCGTATTCCTCGTTTTCCTGGAAAACGGCGTAAAACTTGAAATTGTTGGTCACCCGCTCGCCGGCTAGGCCGACGATCAAGCCGCCATTTTCCGTCAGCTGGATCTGGTCGGTCTTGATCAAGTGGCGGAGCAGAATTCTATAGTCATCCTGGCTGACCCAGCGGAAGTAAGAGAGGGTCAAAACCCGGGAAGCAAGTTCTGCCGGGCTCATCTCCCCGCCAGCCATCAAAGTGCTCATGGTCTGGTGGTAAAGGAGGCTGTAAGGCAATTGGTGGTTTCTTGGCGGTTCAACCCAGCGCTCTTGTAAATACAGCTCAACCAGGGCAATCCCCTGCAGAAGCGACCAAGGGAGCAAAACTGGCAGCATGGCCCGGCTTTCAGCCTGCTCTTCGCGCATGACAAACCACATTTCTGCCGGATTGCCCCGCCGGCCAGTCCGCCCCATCCGCTGCAAAAAGCCGGAAACGGTAAAGGGGGCTTCAATTTGAAAGGCCCGCTCCAGCTGACCAACGTCAATACCCAGTTCCAAGGTAGCCGTCGCGCAGGTCGTAATATTGGCCTCTTCGTCTTTCATGATGGCCTCTGCCCCCTGCCTGAGGGCCGCGGACAGGTTGCCATGGTGGATCATGAAGCGGTCTGGTTCATGCTTATATTCGCAATACTGCCTTAGAACCTGGCAGACAGCTTCACATTCTTCCCGGCTGTTAGTAAAGACCAGGCACTTTTTCCCCCTGGTATGGTCAAAAATATAGGCCAGGCCCGGGTCAGCTAATTCTGGTGCCTGGTCGCTGGCTTGATCAAAAACGGCCTGGGCCGGCAGGGCAGAATGGTCGCCAGCCTGGTCACCGCTTTTATAAAAGTGCTCCATTGACAAGCGCCAGCGCTGGGGCTGGCTTTTCACCTTAGGAATCCTGGTCTGATGGCCCGATCCTGCCCCTAAAAACTGTCCAGCTGCTCCTGGATCGCCGATGGTAGCTGACAGGCCAATCCGGCGGGGCTTAACGCCGGCCAGCCGGTTTAAGCGCTCTAAGAGGCAGAAGGTCTGCCCGCCCCGGTCGCTTCTTAAAAAGGAGTGCAGCTCGTCGATGACAACATAGCGGAGGTCGCCAAATAAGCGGGGAATATCTGCGTGCTTGTTGATCATGAGGCTCTCTAAGGATTCCGGCGTTATCTGCAGGACCCCCTGGGGTCTTTTGAACATTTTTCGCTTCTGAGAGGCCGAAACATCCCCATGATAGCGCCAAACCGGGACATCACTGTCTTCACAGATATCTTTAAGCCGGTCATACTGGTCATTGATCAAGGCCTTTAAAGGAGCGATATAGAGGCAGGCAATGGAGTCAGCCGGATTTTCCGCTAAATCTGTCAAGATGGGAAAAAAGGCTGCTTCGGTTTTCCCGGAAGCAGTCGATGCCGACAAAAGCAAATTGTCATCAGTAGCAAAAATCACCTGG
>SFHY01000101.1 GCA_004556255.1 Lactobacillus delbrueckii | reverse complement strand
TCCTTCATCAAGTTGACCGTATAGTCGGAATCAGCGATGACCATGCTGGCCATTTTCGCTGTTTCAAAAACATGGGGGTCATCAAAGCGGGTCCGGTGACCATAATATGAAATCGCCGTCTTGTAGTCTTTTAATTTTTCCAAAAGGAACTGGTCATGCCGGCGGCTGGCGGCAATGATAAAGGAGTCGTCAGGCCGCAGATTCTGGGCGAAATACTTGTCCAGGTACTCGCTGATCATGTCCGTAATCGTGTCATAGTGGCTCTTCTTAAAGCGGTCCTGGGCCGCGGCAAAAATAGTCACCGAGTCATCTTTGTTGTTGCGGAAGACTTCCTCGCCTTCCGGGTTCAAAAAGACCCGGCTTTCAAAGCGGCCTTCATTGTCGTAGTTGAGGATGCTGGACAAAAAGCCCCGCCAGTCAAAGAACATGGTCCGGTACTTGTAGCCTTCCCGGACGAATTCGATCTGGATCAAGTTGCCGGTGATCCCCATCCGGATCCGGGCATAGAGCTCATCTTCCCGGTAGACCAGGATGTTGAAGGAATTGTAAACAAAGCTGCAGTCCTTGGGCCAGTTAAAGTCCAGGTAGTTGACATTTCTGACCACCTGGTCGGCCGGAATCCCCTGCATCATATCAAAAATATTATCGCTTTCCGCGTCCAGGATATTGTGCCGGAAAAGGAAGTTGCCAATGCTAGGCAGGTAGCCCAAAGTCAAAATTCTGACCGGCTGCCCCTCATCTTTGAACATCCTGATCTGGTTGATGCTGTCGTCAAAGTCAAAGTGAATAAGACCGCTGTTTAAAAACCAGATCTGCCCGTAGCTGAGCCAGGTCCGGTCCCGTCTGTACCAAGCTGGCACGAAATAATACATCCTTTTTCCTCCCTTCTGCTAAAGCAGGCCCCGGTATTGGGCCCGGATCTGCAGGACTTCAATCTGCTCGGCGATCGCGGCCCCAAAGCCGGCTAAGATGATGACGTAGTTGGGCAGCATGACCAGGCTGGACAGCTTGGCGTCAAGCAAGGTCAAGCCCATCGGCAGGCCAGTAAAGAGCACGAAATAGATCGAACTGACGAAAGAAAAAACATTGATCAAGTGGCGGAGGTATCTTTCCGTCTCCTTGCCCGGCCGGCAGCCCGGGATATAGTCCCCTGACTTCTGCATGTCGTCAGCCTGCTGGACCGGGTCAATCGAGATATATGAAAAGCCATAGGTCAGCCCCACCAGGATCAAACAGTAAAGAATAAGGCCGCTGAACTGGCTTAAGTCAAAGGCATTAGCCAACACTTTAAAAAACTTCCAGTTCGACAGATTGTAGAAAAACTGCAAGATATATTTTGGCAGGACAAACATGGTCGTGGCAAACATGGCCGGCATGGTGCCAGCTGGCAGGATTCTGATCGGCAGGTAGGACTCCGAGCCAAATTCAGCGCTGATCAAGAGCTTTGTTACCGGCACCCGGCGCTCGGCATTGGTCAAGATGACCGTGACCGCCCCTAACAGAAGGATAACAAAGAGAGCCAGGGCCCGGACAATGTTGGCGCTTTGAGCACTGAGGCCCGAGATGAGGCCATTGGCAAAAGATTTCATTAGTGTAAAGAACATGTTGGCCATCAAAATCAAGCTGATTCCGCCCAGGCCATTTTTATCATTCTCGACGCTCAGCCAGATCAGAAGAAAGCTGCCCGTCATGAGAAAAAGTCCGGCGGCCAGGTGGCTGCCAAAGCCGTTATCAGTCAGCTGAAACTCCCGGAGCATGACGGTCGCTTGAATCACAGTCAAGAAAAAGGTCAGGGCCTTTTGGCCAATATCCATCTTCCGCTCTGTCATTTTGGACATCATCGGCAGGCGGAGCTGGGCGAGCATCCCAATGATGATCATGGCTGACATCCAGGGACTGATCCCCAGGGAAAAGAGGCTGGCCTGGCTGCTGTCACCGCCGGTCGCGACCAGGAGCGGATTGACCTGATCAGTCTGCATCTTGGCAAAAGGCAAGGGAATGTGCTTGCCGAAAACAAAGATCCCCAAATAAAGCACGGACCACCATGCCTTAGCCAGAATCGTGCTTATTCCCAAATCTTTTAAAGAGGCCTTTTTACCCATAATTATCACTGCATTTCACTAAATTTAGCGACTTCTCTCCGGAACTATATTTGCATTAGCCTATACAAAAATAAGCTTTATTTTTCCATTTTCTTGCAAAAAAACGGCATCGCTTACTATTTAAATAATAACATAGCACCCGCACTTATGGTAATTTCCGCCTCTTTTTGCCAGGAAAAACAAAAAGCACGGCAGCCATCAAGGTCGCCGTACTTTCATAATTTACATTTAATAAAAATTATTATTCTGCTTCCACAAACTTGGTAATCCGCTTGAGAGCCTCTTTTAAGACTTCATCGCTGGAAGCGTAGGACATGCGGACATAGCCGGCCCCGCCAGCCCCGAAGTAGCTGCCCGGGATCACGCCGACTCTGGCATCCTTGGCCAATGCCTTGGCAAAGCCGACGTCGTCACCCTGGTACTTTTCAGGAATCTTGGCAAAGATGTAGAAGGCCCCGCGCGGCAAAGCCATGTCAAAGCCCAGCTTCTTCAAGCCCTTTTCCATGAAGTTGACCCGGCTCTGGTAGATGTCCTTGAATTCCTTCGGGTCATCCAGGCCGTTGGTCAAGGCTTCAATGGCCGCAGCTTGCACGTTGTTGGTTACGACCGTGATCATGAAGTCGTTCATCTTGCGGACGCTGGCCATGATTTCAGCCGGCCCGCAGATGTAGCCCAGCCGCCAGCCTGTCATGGCGTGGGACTTGGACAGACCGGAAATAAAGATGGTTCTGTCTGGAATGTAAGTAGCCAAAGAGTAGTGCTTGGCATCCCCGTAGATCAGTTCTGAGTAGATTTCATCACTGATCGCGTACATGTGGTGCTTCTTGATAACTTCAGCCAGGCCTTCGATAACTTCCTTAGGGTAGGTTACCCCGGTCGGGTTGGTCGGGTCGTTCAGCATAACAGCCTTAACCCCCTTGCCTTCCCGTTCAATGACTTCTTCCAGCTTTTCCGGGGTCAAAATAAAGCCGGTGTCGGAAGTGTCGACTTCAACTGGAGTAGCCCCAGTCAAGCAGACCAGCTGCATGTACATGGACCAGACTGGAGTGGGCACGATTACCTTGTCGCCATCGTTCAAAAGGGCGGACAAGCTGCAGTTCAAGGCTTCGGTTGCCCCGACCGTGACGGTGATTTCACTTGCCGGGTCATAGTCAACCCCGGTCAAGCCCTTAACGTACTTGCTGATGGCCTGGAGCAGTTCCGGCTTGCCTGACTGCGGGCCGTAGTGGCTGTCATTGTTTTCAATGTCCCGGATGGCTGCCTGCTTGATGTGTTCCGGGGTATTTAAGTCCGGTTCACCCAGGGTCAGCTTGACAACATCATCGAACTGGGAAACATACTTGTCAAAACGGCGGATATCTGAAGGAACCACGGCGTCGAGCTTGTGGTTGATAATCGGCAGTAAATCTTGCGCTAATTTTGGCATTGAAAAAAACCTCTTCATTCAAATCAAAAAGAACAGCGACTTAACATTTAAGCCTATTTTAGCATAGTTTGTTAAGGAAAGCGGCAGATATAGCTAACTTTGTCCATTTTTTCTCAAATGAAAAATAATTTTCTTAATTCTATACCAGGCAAAAGCTTATTTTGTTAAAAATGGCCCAGGATTATTTTTGATATTTTAAGTCGTTGGCAATCAAATCGTCATAGCTTTCCCGCTTGATCACCAGCTGGTCAATCCCGTCCTCAGCGAAAACCACGGCCGGACGCGGATTACGGTTATAGTTTGAGGCCATGGAATAGCCATAGGCGCCGGTACTTAAGAGGGCAACTACGTCACCTGGTTCGGTTTTTGGCAAAGGACAAGACTTGATCAAGATGTCCCCGCTTTCGCAGTACTTGCCGACCAGGTTGACCCTTTCTTCATCTTCTGCCTGAGGGCGGTCAGCAACAACGGCTGAATATTCTGCCTGGTAAAGGGCAGGCCGGATATTGTCCCCCATCCCCCCGTCAAGGGCGACATAGCTTGGATAACCCGGCAGGTCCTTTCTTGAGCCAACCGTGTAGAGACTCCAGCCAGCAGGGCCGACAATTGACCGGCCTGGTTCAATCCAGATGGCCGGCAATTTCAAATCGTTTTCCTGGCACTTGCTTTTGACTTCCTTGACGATAGCCCGGACGAATTCTTCAGCCGGAAGCGGCTGGTCCTGGTCAGTATAGTGGATGCCAAAGCCGCCCCCCACGTTCAAGATATCAGCCTCATAGCCATACTTCCCCTTCCAGGCACCAGCCAGCTGGCAAAGCTTGTCGGCGCAGCCCACGAAGCCCCGGACATCAAAAATCTGCGAACCGATATGGGCATGAATGCCGGCCATCTTCATCCGGGGGTTGGCCAGGACCAGTTCCAGGGCCCGGTCAGCCTGGCCGCTTTCCATGTCAAAGCCAAACTTGGAGTCCACCTGGCCGGTCTGGATGTATTCGTTGGTGTGGGCACTGATGCCGGGAGTAACCCGGAGCATGACCTTAGTGCTTGCGTCTTTTTCTTCCAAAATCTGGCTGAGCAAGTCGATTTCATGGAAGTTGTCCAAGATAATGACCCCAACTCCCTGGTCAACAGCCATTTCCAATTCTGCCCGGCTCTTGTTGTTGCCATGGAAGCTCACCTTTTCCATAGGAAAGCCCGCCTTCATGGCTGTCCAGAGTTCCCCGCCGGAAACAACGTCGGTGTGGCCGCCTTCTTCATTGATCACCTGGTAGATGGCCAGGCAGGAAAAGGCCTTTGAGGCATAGCTGACTTCGTAGTCCACCCCTTCTTCTTCAAAGACCCGCTTAAAGGCCCGGATCGCCTGCCGGATTCTCCCCACGTCAAAAACCTGCAGGGGAGTCTGGTACTTGGCTGCCAGTTCCAGGGCATCTACCCCGGCAATCTGCAAATGGCCGGCTTGATTGACATCGCTTCTTTTAATTAATCCGTTCACGCTTTTACCTCAGCTTTTTTTCTAAAAAATTT
>SFHY01000100.1 GCA_004556255.1 Lactobacillus delbrueckii | reverse complement strand
CTTGACATTCTTATCACTATCTAAACCATAGTAGGTGTTCAAGTTCATGCCGGCAGCCATGGCATCTGCCCAAGTATTGATCGCTTGCTTGTAGGTGGCTTCATCAATTTCTTTCTTGTTGTACTGCTTTTGCGCGTTCGCAAATGCCAGCGTTGCCTGCTTCAAGGCGTCATTGGCCACTACCCTAGGCAAAGCCTGGTATTCCTGCTCAGCTTCGCTTTCAGCTGCCTTCTTTGCAGCTAAATCTTTATTTGCGGCATCGCTGGCAGCCTTAGCCTTGTCATCCGCGTCAGTCAGTTCTTTAAATTGGCTGCTTGCCTGGTCAACTGCCGTTTGCGCTTCAGTTTTTTCTTTAGCCTTAGCCGCCTGGTCACTGTTTGCCTTTTCCAAGTTTTCTGCTGCGGCTTGATCTGCTGACTTAGCGTCAGTTAAATTCTTTTGCGCGCTGGAGTTTGCGGCCTTGGCATTTTCCAAATCTTCTGCCAGTTTTGGCAAGCCCAGGTCATCTACTGCCTTTTGGGATTGGTCAACCTTATTTTGTGCCTGATTTACATTGCCTTCTTGCTCAGCCTTAGCCGCCTGGGCTTTATCATTAGTCGTCTTGGCTGCTTGCACTTTCTGGCTGGCTGAGTCTGCCGTCGTTTCAGCTGCACTTGCTTCATCTTCAGCGGCCTTTTCTGCCTCTTGCGTACTTGCCAAGTTTTCCTCGCTCTTTTGGGCTTGGTCTGCCGCGCTCTTCACAGCTTCATCAGCTTGGGCCTTCTTGTCAGCGGCCGCCTTAACGGCAGCTTCCGCGTCGCTTACACCAACCTTATTCAAATCATCTTGGGCCTTCTTCTGCACTTCTTCAGCTTGTGCGGCCTTGCCTGCCTGGTCAGCTGCCGCGGCCTTTGCGCTTTCAGCTTGCTGGCTGGCAGCATCTGCCCGGTTGTTAGCTTGCACATAGTCCAGCTTGGCTTGACTCACTTCTTCTTCTGCAGCTGGCTGCTCTGCTTTAGCCTGATCAGCGGCTTTTTGGGCAGCGGCTTGCTGCTTGCTTGCCTGGTCATAAGCCGTTTGGGCTTGACCAGCCGCGCTCTTAGCTGTCTCTTCCGCCTTTTGGGCAGCACCTGCTTGATCGGCCGCGCTTTGCTGGCTCTTTTCTGCCTCACTGACCGCGGTCTTGGCGCTTTCAACCGTATCCGCCTGGGCCGCCTGGGTTGTCACTTCAGCCTTGACGCTGCCTTGACTAACCGCGCCTACACCGACCACGCCGATCGCGGCAGTCGCGACTACAGCAATTTTCCGTAAATCTTTCTTCGCTTTATTTTCCATATGATTTACCTCTATAAACACACAATAGTTCGAGATAACATCCCTTAACTTTTATTATACAAATAAGTCATTCATTGACAAGCGCTTTCACAGGGGAATATTTGCATTTCTTTCCAAAATCACGTCAAAGGCGCAAAAAAGTCCCGCTTTTCAGCGAGACTTTTTTCTAATATTAATTATACTATCTTTTGTAAATCAAGCCTTTTGGTAGCGGTCTAAATCTTTAGAATAAACGACCGCTACTAAGCCTTTCTTCAAGGATAACCGGCAGCTATCCTTACCTGGCAAAAATTCATTAGAGGTAAAAGAGCGCAGATAATCGCCGCTATAAGGAGCCAGGTCATACAGGGCTCCCTCAATCGTCAAGTCTTCAACTGGCATTAAGCAACTTACCCCAAAGTAAGTATAGTCCTGCTTCTTAATCTCGTAGCTGCCAGCTTGCCGGTAAAAAATCAGATTCTGCTTGTCAATCAAGGTCAGCTGGTTAGCATACTTGCGCAGGTCCGGGTTCAAAATGCCGAAAGCATTGATCGCCGCGTGGTCAAGCCGGCCGCCAGTAGCCCCATAAACCTTTAACTGGTCAATTTTATAGTCGCCAAAAGCTATCCCCAGCATCAGCTCTGAATCGGTCCAGTCCTTCTTGGGCACCGAATAGCGGATATCAGCAACCGTCCCTTCTATCCAGGCCAGTTCATCAGCCCTCAGCGAGTCAAAATCCCCGATTGCCAAATCCGGCTTAAAGCCCAATTCCAGCAAAAGCAGCGCTCCCCGGTCGACCCCGATTAAAAGGTCACCCTTAGCTTGCGCCTGCTTCAGTTGTTCTTTTAAATCAGCCGGCCATTCTTCCTTTGGCCCGCCAAGCAACACTGCCGCATCCATCACAAAATACCCTATCCTAGCTTATTTCATCACTTCAAATATTCCGGCATCCGGCCTTCCTCAATTTCCGTCCGCATGGCCAGATAGTCATCATAGCGGAAAGCCGCGATTTCACCTAATGCTAGCTGGTCCTTGACCGCGCACTTCGGTTCATGCAGGTGCTGGCAGCCCCGGAACTTGCAGCCCGCACTCAAGGCCTTAAATTCTTTAAAATACGTACACAGTTCATTCAGCTTGATCGGCGTCAAATCAATCGCCGAAAAGCCTGGCGTGTCCGCCAAAAAACCGTCCCCCAATTTAAAAAGGGTAACCGTTCTAGTTGTATGTTTTCCCCGGTTCAAGCTGGTTGAGATCGCGCCCGTCGCTTGGCCCGCGTCTTCCTTGATAAAGTTCAGCAAAGTTGACTTCCCGGCCCCTGACTGGCCAGCCAGAGTCCAGATCTCACTTTCCCCGATCTGCTTGGGAAGTTCTGCTGCCAGGCTTTCCCTGTCCAGGTAAACCCGGTAGCCAATCTTTTGGTAGTATGCCAACTGGCTTTCAATCTCTGCCAGTTTTTCCTTTTCCAACAGGTCGCTCTTTGACAGGTAGATCGTTACCTCTACTCCCTGCCAGGCAAAAAAGACCAGGAAACGGTCCAGGAGAGCGGTAGAGAAATCCGGTTCAACTGCCGAGATGACCAACAGCACGTGATCGACATTAGCCACCGCTGGCCGGCCAATCCGGTTCTTCCGGGGCAGAATCTTCACTAAATAAGCCAAGCCTTGTTCATCCAGCTTGACCTGCACGCTGTCGCCGACCTGGGGTTTCTCCCGGTTCTTGCGGAAGACGCCCCGGGCCCTGGTCCGCACGACTCCTGCTGGCGTTTGCACGTCGTAGTAGCCGGCAATCAAAGAAACTACCGTTCCTTGTACTATTTCTGCCATTTAATTCCCGCTTTCACTGTCATCTGCTGACACCGTCTCATCAACTACAGTTTGGTCATCACGGACAATCCTGATCTTGCCGTCACCCTTAGTAACAGAAAAAGTGATCGTAAAGTCCGTGTCCTTGGTGATGTACAGGTCCCGGTAAATATTGCCGAGACTGTGGTCGTCGTCCTGGATATAAATCCGGACATGGTTGCCCTGGCGTGAGGAAGAGCTGGAGCTTGACTCACTGGATCCATCACTTGAACTTGATGAGCTCTCCTCAGCCTGGTAGTCAACCGTGAAAGTCTTCTTGACCTCTTTCTTCTCAGCCCCCCTGGAGACCGTAATCGTCAAAGTATCACCCTCAGAGACCTCGCTGCCAGCGGCAGGATCCGTGGAAATCACGTCACCGCTGTCCACGCTGTCCGAGTAGTCCTTCTCAACCTTGACGTTGAGCTTCTTGCTCTTGGCGTAAGACTGGGCGTCTTCCAGGCTCTTGCCCTTCAGATCGGCCAATTTAAAAGTTGCCTTCTTGCTGCTAGAGGAGCTTGAAGGCTTAGGCTGGTCTTCTAAAGCCACGGCCACCACCAAAGTGATCGTTGTCTTAGAAGCATCCACCTTGCGGCCGGCCTTGACGCTTTGGGAAATGATCAAGCCAGGCAAGTACTCATTTGATGGTGCCTCCCGGCTCCTGACCTTGAAGCCCAGCTTGTTCAGTTTCTTTTTAGCGGTCGACAAATAAAGGCCCTCAACATCGGGCACCTTGGTCAAGTTTGGCCCCTTGGAAACCAGCAGGCTGACCTTCTGCCCCTTGTCAACGGGGCTGTTGGCCTTCGGCGTGGTCGAAATCACCTTGCCCTTTTTAACATCGCTGGAGTAAGTCCGCTTCACAGCCCCTACTGCCAGGCCCGAGCTCTTTAAAGAAGTCTTGGCAGCCTTCTCCGTCATGTTCACGACGTCCGGCACCCGGACATTGTTATGGCCAACTGCCAAAAACATGAAGAGCAAGATGGCGAAAACCGGGAATAATGACCCGATCCACCACCACTTGTATTTCTTGATACTGGCCCACAAAGACCGTTTCTTTGGCTCTTCAGCCTTGCCTTCCTTGGCCTTCTCAGCCTGCATGACCTTGCCGTTCAAGGCTGGCAGGATCTTAGTTTCATCATTATTGCCGTGGCTTGGCCGGTAAATTGCTTCGCCAGACCGGCTCGGATCCAGACTGGAGTCCAGGTCCGCCTTCATTTCAGCCACGGAAGCATACCGGTCCCGCGGATCCTTGGCCGTCGCTTTTAAAACAACGTTTTCCAGGGCCTGGGGAATGGCCTTGTTTTGCTTTCTAAGGGACGGAATATCGTCTTCCGCATGCTTAAGCGCAATTGCCACCGGCGTTTCCCCGTTAAAAGGCACATGGCCGGTCAAGGCCTCATACAGGATGATCCCCAAAGAATAGATGTCAGACTGCTTGGTGACCATCCCGCCCCGGGTCTGCTCAGGAGACATGTAGTGCACCGAACCCAGGACCGAATTGGTCTGGGTGATCGCGCTTTGGTTCAAGGCGACCGCGATGCCGAAGTCGGCAATTTTGATGTTACCTTTTTCGTCCATCAAAATATTCTGCGGCTTCAAATCGCGGTGAATCACGTTATGCTTGTGGGCCAGTTCCATTGCTGACAAAATCTGGTCCATGATCTAAGTGAATTGCTATTGGAATATTTGGGTGCTCTTCTACTGCTGCTTCTACCATTTTCATTAAATAGTTTATTCTTGCATATTTTATTGCACTTGATGATGCCTGTAATATTACTGGTGAATTTTGCTCTGCAGCTGCATCAACTATTCCTTGGATTAATTCCATATTGTTTATATTGAATGCTCCTATTGCAAATCCTTCTTTCATTGCTTTTTCAAACATTTCTTTCGTTGTTACTAATGACATATAAATCACTCTTCCTTTCTATTGTCCTAATTGTATTTCTATTTTTATTTTTTGTC
>SFHY01000099.1 GCA_004556255.1 Lactobacillus delbrueckii | reverse complement strand
ACCGGAGAAGATCGCTGCCGCCCGGAAGTCAAAGGTACTGGAACGCAGTTTAGGCGTGAAGGTCGCCGATGAATTTTACGACGAGCTCTTCGCTTACGTGGACCACCAGAAGGCAAGAAAAGAATTATTTGGTGATCAAAAATAATTAACAATCGAGAGAAAGCCTTAAATTTGCTTGGTTTGGCCACCCGGGCGGGGAAGACCGTTTCGGGCACGGACATCGTTTTGGCCAAATTGAAGAAGGGCAAGCTTAAGTGCGTTATCATCGCGAATGATTTAGCAGAAAACAGCCGGAGCGAGATTGAAGCTGCTTTAAAGGCCCACCCAACGCCATTGGTCGACGTCTTTACGGAAGCTGAACTCAGTCAGGCTGTAGGTAAGAAACGCAAAGTTTTGGCATTAACAGATCGTGGTTTTGCGAAAGCCTTGCTGGATAAGATTAAAGAAGGAGTGTGATCTAATGACCAAGAAACAAGAAAACGAAACTTCAAAGGAATTGGGCATGGATAACAAGAAAACCAGCGGCAAGTCTGGTAAATTAAAGATTTCAGTCAGTGCGATTCGCAAGGGCGAAAAGAAGACTGAAGGCAAGAGATCAAATACCCGCCGCCGGGCAAACAACCACTCTAACGACCACAGCAAGCGCCGCCGGCCAGCTGCCCAGGATTTGCTGAAGGACCTCAAGCAAAAGCAGCGGGCTGACGAAGTCCGCCTGGACCAGGAAAGCAAGGCTGCTAAGCAAGAATACAAGAAGTCCTTGAACAAGGCTGCGGCCAGCGAAAATAAGCCGGTTGTCAAGAAGGTCGAAAGCGCTGCTGAAAAGCCATCTGAAACTGCTGCTGAAGCACCAAAGGTCCGCGGGCCAAAGATCTTGAAGCCATCCCCAGCCCGCTTGAAGCAAAACCAGGCAAGCAGTGAAAAGCCTGCAGCCAAGCCTTCATCTTCTCGCCGGCCAAGTTCCCGGCCAAGCTTCACTGAGGCGCCAATGCCGGAAAACAAGGATAACCGCCGCAGAAACAACGGCAAGCCTGGCCGCAAGGGGCAAAACTCCTACGCTGACCAGGGCCGGGGCGCAAATAGTGACCGCAGCGAACGGCGTAAGCGCAAGAACAAGAAGCACCAAAATGCCCCGCAAGTCAAGAAGCAGGTTACCCAAAGAAAGGATCGCCCGCTTCCAGAAAGCTTTGAATACGAAGTCGGCATGAACGCTCAAGACCTGGGCAAGATCCTCCACCGGGAACCAGCTGAAATCGTGAAGAAGCTCTTCATGTTGGGGATCATGACCAACCAGAACCAGTCTCTGGACAAGGACACCATCGAACTGCTGGCTGCTGACTACGGCATCGAAGCTGTTGAAAAGGTCCACGAAGACATTTCCGACATCGACAACATTTTTGCCCAGGAAATGGAAGAGTCCAAGAACTCTGAAAACCAGGTTGTCCGTCCGCCAGTCGTCACCATCATGGGCCACGTCGACCACGGTAAGACCACCTTGCTGGACCGCCTGCGCCACACCCGCGTTTCTGAACACGAAGCCGGCGGGATCACCCAGAATATCGGGGCCTACCAGGTCCGGATCAACGACCGTTTGATCACCTTCCTGGACACTCCAGGCCACGCGGCCTTCTCAAGCATGCGGGCCCGCGGGGCGGAAATCACCGACATTGTCGTTTTGATCGTTGCCGCTGATGACGGGGTTATGCCGCAGACAATTGAAGCCATCGACCACGCCAAGAGCGCGGGCGTGCCAATCATTGTGGCCATCAACAAGATGGACCGGCCAGGCGCCAACCCTGCCCACGTTACTGAACAATTGATGCAATATGAACTGATTCCGGAAAATTACGGCGGTTCAACCATCTTCGTCAACATCTCAGCCAAGACCGGGATGGGGATCGATGAACTTTTGGAAAATATCATCCTTGAAGCCGACATGCTGGAACTGAAGGCTGATCCGAAGCAAAAGGCCATCGGTACGGTTGTTGAAGCCCGTTTGTCCCGGGGCAAGGGGCCGGTTGCCGACGTTTTGATCCAGCAGGGTACCCTGCGGATCGGTGACCCAATCGTTGTCGGTGACACTTTTGGCCGCGTCCGGACCATGACCAACGACAAGGGCAACCAGGTCAAGAAGGCCACGCCATCAATGCCAGTTGAAATTACTGGTTTGAACGACGTGCCGGAATCAGCCGACAAGCTGGTTGTCTTTGACGATGAAAAGACTGCCCGTGCGGTTGGTGAAGCCCGGGCACAGCAATCCTTGCAAAAGCAGCGGGAAAACGTTCAGCACGTTACTCTGGACAACCTCTTTGACACGATGAAGCGGGAAAGCATGAAGTCTGTTGACATAGTTTTGAAGGCTGACGTGCAAGGGTCTGCCGAAGCCTTGGCTCAATCCTTCCAAAAGATCGACGTTGAAGGCGTTCGGGTTAACATTATTCACTCCGGCGTCGGGGCTATCAACGAAAGTGACGTTACCCTGGCCAGCGCTTCAAACGCCTTGATTATCGGTTTCAACGTTCGGCCAACGGCTACGGCCAAGAGCCAGGCTGCCCAAGAAGGCGTCGACATCCGCCTTTACAGCATCATCTACAAGGCGATCGATGACGTTAAGGCCGCTATGCAAGGGATGCTGGAACCAACTTACGAAGAAAAGGTTATCGGTAACCTTACTGTCCGCGAAACTTGGAAGGTATCTAAGATTGGGACCATCGCCGGTGCCTTTGTCGACAACGGCTACGTTACCAGAGAATCAGGCATCCGGGTCATCAGAGACGGCGTTGTCAAGTACGACGGCAAGGTTGCCTCACTGCGCCGGTTCAAGGATGACGTCAAGGAAGTCAAGGCAGGCTTTGACTGTGGTTTGACCATTGAAAACTTCAACGACATCAAGGAAGGCGACGAACTGGAAGCCTACGAAATGCAGGAAGTTAAGCCAGGTTAACAGGAGGCTGAAATGAAGCACAGAAAAGGACGGGTTGAAGGCGAAATCTTGCGGGAGCTGACTAAGATCATCCGCAAGAATATCCGCGATCCCCGGGTCAGCGACGTGACTTTTACCGCCGTGGAGTGCAGCAATGACTTTTCATACGCGACTGTCTACTACAGTCTGCTGACTGAAGATGAACAGGCGCAAAAAGAAGCGGAAGCAGGCTTGGAAAAGGCTAAGGGAACCATGCGGCACTTGCTCGGCCAGAGCTTGACCATGTACAAGGTTCCGGAACTGATTTTCAAGCGGGACCAGTCCGTAATCTACGGCAGCAAGATCGACCGTTTGCTTGCTGACTTGAAGAAGCAGGAACAAGATCGCCAAAACTAGCAAAAAGCGCCTTCGGGCGCTTTTTTGCGTTTAAAGAAGAGGAGAAAAGATGTTCAACGGAATTATCGTAATCGACAAGGCAGCGGGCATGACCAGCGGAGATGTAGTTTATAAGCTGCGCAGGCTCTTAAAGCAAAAGAAGATTGGCCATGCCGGAACCCTGGATCCGGAAGTTACTGGCGTTTTGCCTATTGCTCTGGGCCAGGCGACTAAATTGATTGAGCTGATGCATGAGCGGCCAAAGGCTTATGTTGGCGAAGGGATGCTGGGCCTGGCCACGGATTCTTATGACCTGGAAGGGAAAGTTTTGGCGGAGAGAGCCTTGCCTAAGCCAGTCAGTGACCAGGCCATCAAAGAGGCCATGCAGGCTTTGACCGGGGAAATCGTCCAGCAGCCGCCAATTTATTCCGCCGTCAGAGTCAATGGCAAGCGGCTCTACGAATATGCCAGAGAAGGGATCCCGGTTGACCGGCCTAAGCGGTCTGTCCAGGTTTTCCGCTATGATTTGACGCGGCCGAGCCAGTTTGACCGGGAAAAGGGCCGGCAGACTTTTGCCTACGAGGTTGAATGCTCCAAGGGGACCTATGTCCGCAGTCTGGTCAACGACCTGGGTGAAAAACTGGGTCTGCCGGCAGTGATGACCAAACTGCGGCGGACGGCCAGCTCCGGCTACAAGCTGCAAGACGCGGTAACTTTGGAAGAACTGGCGGAAAATCTGGACCATGCTGAAGATTATATTCAGCCAATCGACAGCTTTTTCGCAGACTACCCGCAATTTGATTTAGACGATGACTTATGGCAGCAGGTGAAAAACGGGGCCTGGATCAAACTTCCTCTTGATGCAGACAAGGTCGCTTTGCGGTATAATAAAAAAGTTAAAGCGATTTACCGGACTAAGGGACAAGGCCTCTACTGTCCGGACCTAATGCTTTTAGCTAATGAGTAATTGAGGGATTAAGTTTGAAAGTAATAAATCTAAGCTATCCGTTCAAGGAAGAACTGACGGCCGGCAAGGTTGTGCTGGCCCTGGGCTTTTTTGACGGAGTTCATATCGGCCACCAGAAGTTGATCAAGGAAGCCCGGATAATTGCAGATGAGAAGGATCTGCCATTGATGGTGCTGACCTTTGACCGCCACCCCAAGGAGGTCTATGCCGGGGTCAAGAACTTTGAGTACTTGAACACCCCGGAGGAAAAGGCCTACGAAATGTCCAAGATCGGGGTCGACTACCTGGTAATTCTCAAGTTCACCCCGGAATTCAGCCAGCTGGCCCCCCAGGCCTTCGTTGATGAAATCATCATGGGCCTAAAGGCAAACACGGTTGTTGCCGGCTTTGACTACAGCTATGGCCCAAAGGATGTGGCCAACATGGAAAATCTGCCCGTCTTTGCCAAGGGCCGCTTTGACATCAAGGTGGTCCCGAAGCAGATCTTTGCCGGGGAAAAAATCGGTTCAACTGAAATCCGCCAGGCTGTCAAAAGCGGCAATCTCCGCTTGGCTACGGAGCTTTTGGGGCACCCGTATTTGACCAGCGGCAAAGTCGTCCACGGCTTCAGAAACGGCCATAAGCTGGGCTTCCCAACTGCAAATCTGGAATTGGCCTGGCCAAAAGTGCTGCCGAAAATCGGCGTCTACGCGACCATGACCCAGGTGGGGGACAGTTGGTACCAGTCAATGACCAGTGTCGGCTACAATGTCACTTTCAATGATGAGAAGAAGATTTACGTCGAATCTAACATCTTTGATTTTGACCAGGACATCTATGGCCAGCAAATCACCATTGCCTGGTACAAATACTTGCGCGGGGAAGAAAAGTTTACCGATATGGCGGATTTAAGCGAGCAGCTGAAGCTGGACCAAGTCGCTAGTGAAAACTATTTTAGTTCACTGATTGAGCAGTAATTGAAACGGTCTTTTTAAAGAGACCGTTTTTTTGCGGGATTTTTTTAGCATTCTCCTTGACTAACTGCTAATTTCTTGTTAATCTATACCATGTTAGCACATGAAAGATGTGAGTGCTAAAAGTGAGGGCGATGTTATG
>SFHY01000098.1 GCA_004556255.1 Lactobacillus delbrueckii | reverse complement strand
TAATTTTTCCAAAGCTGGAAATTCAAAGTCTTAGTCGGAATGTACTGCAGGGCATACTTTGGCACTTGGTTCAATTGGTAAAGGACCATGTGCCCCCGGGCTCCGTCCATGGATGATTCAGGCCCGCCATAAAAATTGGTGGTAACCATATCCTGGCCATACACGTCCAAACCCTGGACATTGCCCCGGACATTGGTTTCCTGGCTGCCTTCCAGCAGGCTAAAAGAATTTGGCTCATAAAACTTAGTGGTCAATTTAGCCGTCTTCTTGCCATGCTTGTCAGTCCCGACGTAAGTGTGCGAGCTAACCTGGGCATTGTAGTTGCCTCTAAAAGCCAGTTCATGCGGGAACCAGGTTTTGCCAACATTGCCGCCCTTGCCCAGCTTGGCATCAGCCTTGGAAATCCCTTCATTGGCATCGCTTCTGACCGTCACCGTGACCTTCCCGCTGGCCTTGCCGTAGCGGTAAGTCACTACATACCGGCCAGGCATCTTTTCAGAAATCCGGTCGGCCGACCGCTTCACCGAATTAACGTCAACCACGCTGCCGTGCTTGTCTGTCACGTAGTTGATGGCATCAGTCGTCACGAAGCCGTTGGTATCCAGCGCGTTGTTGACCAAGCTGACGCTCTTAACCAAAGACATCTTGCTTCTGGCAAAAGCCCGCTCGCTGACATAGCCGACCCCGCGGCCGTCAACATAGACATAGTAATACCGTCTGCCCCGGTCGAGCTTGTAGGATCGGGACTGTACATGGGCCAGCTTGAATTCTTTCGTAGTGGCCATTTTCTTGCCAAACTTCCAGATCAGCTTGATCTTTTTCTTCTTGCCCTTGCCAGTCTTGACCTTCACCTGCTTCAAGCTGGAATAGATCCCATAGTTCTTCTTCCCGTCGATCACCTTGGTCGACAGCTGCTCACTCGCCGCTGCAACTGGCTGACCAGTTTCAAACAAACAGGCAACCGCCAGAAGTGCAGCGGAAAAGGCCAGCCCCTTTTTCAATTTCATTCTTCCTATACTCACAATCATTAAACTCAACTATTTTGTAATATGATCCACCTTCAAAGTTTCCGTTGGATGGTTCAAGTTGACGTAGAGCTCACCCTTGTAGCTGCCCAGGCCTTCAAATTCCCGGCCAGTGTCAAACTTGTAGTAGTTCAAAAGCTTACCGGCTTCCGTGCCGCCATCTAAACCTGCCCCGATCTTAAAGAGGTAGTCGTTGAAGGCAATGTAGTAAACATCATAGGCGCTGTCCCAGACAAAGCCCTGGACTTCAGCAGAATTGCTGATGAGGTCGCTACCCGTAGCCCCAACTTCCTTAGCCTTGAAGCTGTCGCCACTTCTACTGATCTTCCAGTATTCATAGCGGTGCTTAGAGGCATTGTGGAAGAGGGCAATCAAAGTGTTGTCGTCAATTACGTCCGCGTTGAGGAAAATCCGCGGATACTTGGCTGACCCGTTCCAAACCTTGAAGGTCCAGATCTTGTCAATTTCCATGGTGGACTTCTTGACCCGGATCAGTTCCTGGGAGTTAGACCAGTTGTTGGACCGGTTCCAGTTGGCTAAAACGTAAACATACTTCTTGGTGCTGCCGACTGACTGGCCATGGCCCAGCTTCATGTATGGGCTGACCTTGATGTTCTTGATATAGCTTAGCCAGGTGTTGAAGCTCAGCATCTTGCTTGGAATCAGCTGCCAGTTATACTTCTTGACCCCCCGCATGTTGTAGTAAACCATATGGCCCCGGGCTTCCCGGTTGTCGGCCTGGCCTAAGTCAAGGTTGCTGGTCACCAGGTCATTGTCATAAAAATCAATCCCCTGAACAGCGCTTGATACCTTGGCCTCCAGGTTGCTTGAACCTGGCGCGCTCAAAACTGCCGGATGATAGAAAACGGTTTCAATATCCGCGCCCTTAGCGTTGCCGGACATGTCGGTCGCCCAGTACTTGTGGGAGCTGGAAACCGCGTCTTCTGAAGTTACAGTTGAAGATGAGGACAGGCTGGCCCCGTCGCTGGCTGACCAGGTCTTGATCTCTGGCAGATCAGTTTTCACCGGCGTTACATCGGCCGAGCTGATCCCTTCTTTGGCATCCCCCCGCACCGTCAGCTTGCTGGTCGCCTTGGCCTTGCCGTACTTGAAGGTCAATACCGCCGTCCCGGTTTTGCGGCTGGATACATAGCCAGTATCAGAAATATTCAATTTAGCAGACTTGCAGCTGATCTCAACTGAATCATTGTCAACCAGACTGCCGTGCTGGTCAGTCACGTAGTTAATCGCGTCTTCGGCGTTAAAGCCAACTGAGTCAGACGGGTTGTTGACCAGGCTGACCTGGGAAACCACATTAGCTTTCGAAAGGGCAAAAGCCTTCTCATTCACGTAGCCAACTGGCCGGCCGTCAACGTAGATGTAGTAGTAGCGCTTGCCATCTTTAACCTTGTAAGACTTGGACTGAACGTGAGCGTATCTGAAGTCAGAAGAAGCCGTCAATTTCTTGCCGAACTTCCACTCCTTCTTCTTCACGTTCTTGTAGGCCGTCTTGGTCACCCACTTGTACTTGGTCTTGCCCTTCTTACTCTTCTTCTTGACAGCGACCTTCTTCTTTTCCTTGGTCTTTGTCTTGACCTTCTTAGTTACCTCTTCCAGCTTGAGCGAGGAATAGACCTGGTAGCTCTTGCTGCCTATGATCTTGGTCACAAGATCGGTCTTCGTGCTCTTACTGTAGTCCTTGCTGCTTGCTTGCACCTGACTGGCCAGGCCGGCCATCAGTGCCGCGCTGGTCATCATGCCCAGAGCAAAACGTCTCATCAAACTCTTCCCTTCACTTCTAAAAATACAAAACTCATAATTCTAGGGTTATTAACAAAAAGCACCCAGATAATTTACACTTTTATCACGAAATGCCTTTTCATACTTTACCACAGTTTTCGGACACTATTTCATTTGTAACGAAATTGTTAACTCATTTTAAGAAATATTGTTTTTGCAAAAATCAATCAAAAGACAAAGAGAGTTTGTCCCCCTCCAGCTGCAGCTTGGCTGAATACCGCTGCCCGCTCTTTTTAGAGATAAAACCGTCCAGCTTGTCAGTCTTGCCCTTGCTGATCAAGGTCTTCACAATCCGCTTGCCCATATTCTTGCCGGCAAATTTCTTGGGCAAGGTGAAATGGCAGCCGCCCCGGTAATTACTGCAGCCGTAAAACTTGCCCTTGTCAGTAATCTCACCTTTCTTGCAAACCGGGCAGGGGCCGATTGCCGCGGCTTTGGCCTGCCGGCTCTGGGCTTCTTCCTGCAAGCCCTGGTCAACCTGGATCTTGCCTGGCACTTCTGTAATCATCTTTGAAATGAATTTCTTGATCTGCCCTAAAAAGTTATCCTGGCTCCGTTCCTTAGCCCCAACTTGCTTTAAGGCCTTTTCCCACTGGGCCGTCATCTGCGCGCTGACTAAAAGCGGCTCAGCTTCTGCCGCCTTACAAAGGATAGTTCCTTCCGGGGTGACCGACAATTTGTTTTGCCGGCTCTGCATGTAGCCCCGCTTCTTCAAAATTTCAATGGTGCTGGCCCGGGTAGCTTCCGTCCCGATCCCTTCAACGTCTTTTAAAATGGCCTGGGCCTCTTCATCGTCCAGGGTCTTGCCCGCCGTCTTCATAGCCGTGATCAGGCTCCCTTCCGTAAACTTGGCCGGGGGCTTAGTCTCTTCTTCCTGCTCTTTGAGTTTAGCCGTCAGTTCCTGGCCGGCTTCCAGAGGCGGCAGCTGGGCATCTTTAACTGGCCCTTCCAGGATCTTCCAGCCCAGATTCACGCTGACATTGCCGCTGGCCTTAAAAGTCAATTGGCCAACAGCAATCAAAGCCGTGGTCTTCTCATAGACATAGGCCTTTAAAAACATCTCCAGGGTCCGCCGTAAGACCAGGTCATAGATCTGCCCTTCCAGCTTGGACATTTTGCCCAGCTGTGCCTGGCTGGGCACAGTCTTGGTCATGATGATGGCGTGGTGCTCCTGGACCTTGCTGGAGTCGACATAGCGCTTCTCCGCCTTTAAGGGCTTCATTTGCTCTTTGACTTCTGCAGAATTTGGCAAAAGTCCCTGGTAGCGGTCTAAGTTCTGGGCCAGGTAGGCATACTCATTGTCCGTAATATAGTTGCAGTCAGTCCGCGGGTAGCTCAAAAACTTATTTTCATACAGATTCTGCACAGCCTGCAAAACCTGGCTGGCTGAAGCATGGTAGCGGCGGTTGGCTTCCGTCTGCAGACTGGACAAGGAGAAGAGGCGGGGACTGGCCAAGCTCTTTTGCTCCTTATCTACCTTGGCCACCCGGCCGGTCTGCTTGCCTAGGCTCCCGCCCTTAGCGAGCAAAAATTGCTCCAGTTCTGCCGGGCTCTTAAATTTGGTTTCCGGCAGCAAGCGGCCAGCGAATTTCTTTCTTCCCTGCCAAAAATCGGCCATGAGCAGCCAGTACTTCTCCGGCTTAAAATTGGCAATCTCCTGGTCACGCTTATAGACCATGTACAAAGTCGGCGTCTGCACCCGGCCGATTGAATAGGTCCCCTTGATCCCCTGCTTCCTTAACAGCAAGGTAAATAAAGGACTGCCATTCATCCCGACCAGCCAGTCGCTGATCTGCCGGGTCTGGGCTTCCTTATAGCGGTAGTAGTAGTCCCAGCCTGGCCGCAAGTTCTGGAAGCCTTCCCTGATCGCGGCTTGTTCCAAAGAATTGATCCAGAGGCGGAAAAGGCGCTTCTGTTTCAGATCGATCTCCGCCTGCCGCATGATGGACCAGGCGATGTTTTCCCCTTCCCGGTCACTGTCCGTGGCAATCACGATCGTATCTGCCCGCTTGAGCAAATTAGCGACAATATTGAACTGCTTCTTCTTGTCCCGGGGAACCAGGCACTTGTACTGGTTGGGAAAAATCGGCAGCTTCTTTAAAGACCAGCGCTTGTAGCTGGCGTCATAGGCTTCCGGCAGGGCCATTTCCACTAAGTGGCCAAAACCATAGGTGATCACCGTGTCTGCCGGCAAGATCGGATCCGCGACCTTGATCTGCCCCTCCCCCTTCTGGCTCTGGGCGAAAGCGGCCGCGTATGACCGGGCCTGGCTGGGCTTCTCTGCTAAAATTACCGTCGTCATTACATTTCCTGCCTTGTGTCAAAAATCCCGAGCAAATAAAAAGGCCCCGGCCAAGTGACCAGGATTGCTCGAACAAACGTTTAATATTTATTCCATTATAGTTTACTTTTGCCGACTTGGCAAATTTTCTGCGGATATAACAAAAAAATCACCGAGGCAAGCCTCAGTGATTTCTCTGGTTGCAATCATGATTCGGGTGAGATTCGAACTCACGACCCACGGTTTAGAAGACCGTTGCTCTATCCAGCTGAGCTACCGAACCGTTATG
>SFHY01000097.1 GCA_004556255.1 Lactobacillus delbrueckii | reverse complement strand
AACTGCTTGTTCGATAGTTACGTTAGTCATATTTACCTCTCCTTGAATAAATTTAATGACATAGTATATTACGAATTATATTCAATTTTCCCAGCATCAAGATTCGCCTTTGATCAGAGAAAACAGCTTGTAAGCTTCTTTTCTTTGCTGCTATTAGGCATTTCCTTAATGCGTTGAAACGATTATAACAGACAATCCTCTTTAATTGTGCATAAAATCTGCTTAATTTCTTTTCTTCTTTTTCTTAAGCCAAAAATTAATTAGGCCCAATTAATTCTATTACAAACTTAAAAAAGTAAAGTTAAATAGATGTAAAGTAATTCCAAATTATCTCTTAAAATCCTTGTCAGACTGCCCTTTTCCTCCCTTTATTCTGTTATTCTGGATTTACGAAAATACAGACAGAATAGATTAGAGGTATAACAACTCATGAACGAGACAATCACGCAGCTGATTCAAAACTATGGCTATGTCGCCGTTGCCTTGTTGATTGCAGCTGAAAACATTTTTCCCCCAATCCCTTCCGAATTGATCCTGACCTTTACCGGTTTCCTGACCCTGTCAGCCAACCTGTCTATCCCGGGAGCCATCATCGCCTCCACAATCGGGGCCTTCATCGGCGCGGTAATTCTCTACTGGGTCGGCACCTTCTTTGACCAAGACCGCCTTTCTCGTTTCGCAAATAGCAAGGTGGGCCGCCGCTTTGGTCTTTCCCCGGAGAAAATCGCCAAGACTGAAAATTACTTTAACAGTCACGGCCGGGCAGCCACCTTCTTTGGCCGCTTTATTCCAGTCGTCCGCAGCTTAATCTCCCTGCCAGCCGGGATGAGCCGCTTCTCTTTGGCCCGGTTCAGCTTCTACACCATCCTGGGCACGGCCATCTGGAACACAGTTTTGATCTACGCTGGCCGCTTTGCCGGCAACGCCTACCAGCAGGTCGTCCAGGAATTTGAGGGCATCAGCGTAATCGTTTTAATTGCCTTCTGCGTCATCGTAGCCACTGTCTTCCTGCTCAAGAAGAAGGGCTTGATCTTTAAAAAATAATTTTTTCGCCTTTGATCTTGACAAAAATTAAATCCGTATTAGAATTTTACTTAATCAAATAAGTCAAAAGATGAGAAAGACGAGTAGGAAAGCACAATCTCTCAGAGAGTTGCCGGCTGGTGAAAAGGCAACAGACCCTGGCTTTTTGAATAACACTTTTTCCAGATCGCCGGCTGAAGTCACAGTAAGCCGTGCCGCCTGCAGGACGTTACCCTGCTAGAGCATGTTGGTGCTTGAAGTGGTTCGTTTAGAACAAGGTGGGTGGTACCGCGGAAAGAAGCCTTTCGTCCCTGTAGTTTTTGGGGATGAAAGGCTCTTTTTATGCCCTTTTGACAAGTATTAGATTTTTAGCAGAGGCAAGAGATATGGCTAAATTAGTTATTCCAAGTGATTACGATCCGAAAATGACCATCCGCGAAACGGAAAAGGCAATCCGCTACATCCGGGAAACCTTCCAGACTGAATTCGGGACCGCGATGAATCTGGAAAGAATTTCCGCTCCCATGTTTGTTAAGAAGTCTTCCGGCTTAAACGACAACCTCTCTGGCTGGGAAAAGCCGGTTTCCTTTACCCTGCACGACGGGGATGAAGGCGAATTGCAAATCGTCCACTCCCTGGCCAAGTGGAAGCGCTGGGCCCTCAAGCACTACGGCTTCGGCCACGGTGAAGGCCTCTTCACCAACATGAACGCCATCAGAAAAGACGAAGAAGTTTTGGACAACCTCCACTCCGTTTACGTTGACCAGTGGGACTGGGAAAAGGTCATCGACAAGAGCGAACGGACTGAGGAAACCCTCCGCCAAACTGTCCAGCGGATCTTTGAAACCATCAAAGGGATGGAATACCACGTCCGTGCCCTCTACCCGCAAGCCGCCTACCACCTGCCAGAAGAAATCAGCTTCGTAACTAGTGAAGAACTGGAAGCCCGCTGGCCATCCTTAACCCCAAGCCGGCGCGAAGACAAGATCTGCCAGGAAAAGGGAGCAGTCTTCTTGGAACACATCGGCGGCGCGCTCCCGCTTTCCAAGAAGCCGCATGACCTCCGGGCACCAGACTACGATGACTGGACTTTGAACGGTGACCTCCTCTTCTGGTACGAACCCCTCCAGCGGGCCTTTGAAGTCTCCAGCATGGGTATCCGGGTCGATGAAGACCGCTTAAAAGAGCAGCTGAAGCTTGCCGGTGCTGAAGACCGGTTAGACCTGCCTTTCCACCAAGCCCTCTTAAAGGGTGACCTCCCTTACTCCATCGGCGGCGGAATCGGCCAGTCAAGACTTTGCATGCTGCTTTTGGGCAAGGCCCACATCGGTGAAGTCCAAGCTAGCATCTGGCCTGACGAGATCGTAGAAAAGTGCCAGGCAGCCAAGATCCAGCTTCTGTAAGAAAGCTAGTTAAGCAAAAAGAAGAATATAAGAGCAAGATAGACAATAAAATACCGAGGTAAAGAGATAAACATGACAGAATTGATTTCAATCAGAGAATCAAGCAAGCACGTAGATGAAGAAGTCAGAATGCACGTCTGGCTGACCGACAAGCGGTCCAGCGGGAAGATCGTCTTCCTGCAATTAAGAGATGGTACAGCCTTCTTCCAAGGCGTTGTCCGCAAGAACGATGTCAGTGAGGAAGTTTTTGAAGCAGCCAAGGGCCTGCGCCAGGAAGCAAGCTTCTACATCACCGGGACCATCCATGAAGACGCCCGGTCTCACTTCGGCTACGAAATCCAGATCAGCGACCTGGAAGTTGTCTCAAACAACGAAGGCTACCCGATCACCAACAAGGAACACGGGATCGACTTTCTTTTGGACCACCGTCATCTCTGGCTGAGAAGCCGGCGGCCATTCGCCATCATGCAGATCAGAAACCGGATCTTCAAGGCCACGGTCGACTTCTTTGAAAACGAAGGCTTCGTGAAGTTTGATGCTCCCTTGTTGATGCACTCAGCGCCAGAAGGAACCACGGAACTCTTCCACATCGACTACTTCGACCACGACGCTTACCTGTCACAATCCGGCCAGCTTTACGGGGAAGTCGGGGCAGAAGCCTTCGGCAAGATCTTTACTTTCGGGCCAACCTTCCGGGCCGAAGCTTCCAAGACCCGCCGGCACTTGACTGAATTCTGGATGATGGAACCGGAAATGGCCTGGATGCACCAAGATGAGTCCCTGGACCTGCAGGAACGCTTCCTGTCTTACGTGGTTGGCCAGGTTTTGGAACACTGCGAATACGAATTAAGCATCCTGGGCCGGGACTTAGACAAGCTGCGCCCAGCCGCTGAAGGTAACTACACCCGCCTGTCCTACGATGACGCGGTTAAGATGTTGCAAGATGCCGGCAAGGACTTCAAGTGGGGCGACGACTTTGGCGCGCCAGACGAAGCCTTCCTGTCAGAACAATTTGACCGGCCATTCTTCATCGTCAACTACCCAGTGGCAATCAAGCCGTTCTACATGAAGAAGAACCCGGAAAACCCATTGACTTACCTCTGCGCCGACGTGGAAGCACCAGAAGGCTACGGGGAAATCATGGGCGGGTCAGAACGTGAAGCTGACTACGACACCTTGAAGGCGCAAATCGAAGAAGCGGGCCTTAACCTGGATGACTACTCCTGGTACCTGGACCTGAGAAAGTACGGCAGCGTGCCGCACTCCGGCTTCGGGATGGGCTTTGAACGGGTTATCGCTTGGATCTGCAAGTTGGACCACGTTCGTGAAGCCGTACCATTCCCAAGAATGATCAACAGAATGCAGCCATAAGCGCATTAGTTGTTTTTTAACAAGAATAAAAGCTAAAATAAAAGAGTGAGTTAGCTCACTCTTTTATTTTTTGTGAAAGAACGTGAGAAAATGGCAAGTTACAATTTTTACCGGCAGCTGGGGGTGACCAGCATCAGCAATGGCCTAATTGCCTACTATGCCCGCCTGGGCTTGACTGAAGCGGAACTGGCCCTGGTCTTGCAGCTGGAAGCTTTTTTTCAAAGGGGAAATTACTTCCCCAGCAATGAAAAAATCGCGGCCAATACCAATTTCAGCGTCAGTGACGTTACCCTCTTGATCCAGAGCCTGCTGGACAAGGGCTGCCTGTCACTTAGGCAGGCCAAGGACGCCAGCGGGAAGATCAGCAGCCGCTACAGTCTGGATGAGCTCTATGACAAGCTGGACCAGTATTTAGACCAGCATGTCCAGGTTAAGGACATGAACGGGGAAGTTTTAGAAGAAGCTAAAGACAGCTTGAACAACGATCCAATGAGTGACCTGGCCCGGGAGTTTGAGATCGAATTTGGCCGCTACCTGACCCCAATTGAGCGGGAGGAAATCCAGGACTGGCTGAATTTGGACCACTACGCCCCGGAGATTATCAAGCTGGCCCTGCGGGAAGCAGTCTTGTCCCGGGCCATGAGCTTCAAGTATGTTGACCGGATCCTGCTGAACTGGCAGAGAATGGATTTAAAGACCGCCAGCGAGGTTCAGCAGTACCTGGAAAGAAACCGTTAGCAAATTTTTTGGGAGGATTTTAATGGAAAAAGACGAAAAGCTCTTGAGTGATGAAGAAGCAAGAAATGTTTTAAAGCGGATTGACGCCATGTTTCCGGAAGCAAAAGGGGAGCTGAATTGGGACGACCGCTTCCAGCTTTTGTGCGCGGTCCTGCTCAGCGCGCAGACGACAGACAAGATGGTCAACAAGGTGACCCCCCAGCTCTTCGCGGATTTTCCGACCCCGGAAGCCATGGCGGCGGCCAGCCAGGAGGAGATCGAGGCAGATATTTCCCACCTGGGCCTCTATCATTCTAAAGCCAAGCACCTCAAGGAAATGGCACAAACCCTGGTCGCTGAATATGGCGGACAGGTGCCGGGCAAGAAGGAAGACCTGGTCAAATTAGCTGGGGTTGGCAACAAGACGGCCAATGTCGTTTTGGCTGAAGGCTGGGGAGTTCCGGCAATTGCGGTCGACACCCACGTGTCCCGGATCGCCAAGAAGTTCAAGATCGTGCCGGAGAAGGCAACTCCTTTGCAGGTGGAAAAGCGGCTGGAAGAGCTGCTGCCAAAGGAGGAGTGGATCCATACCCACCATGCCATGATTTTCTTTGGCCGCTACAAGATGCCCGCCCGGGCCAAGAACCCGGATCCCTACAGCTATTTAGATTAAGCTGAGAAAATAGAAAATTTTTTGCAGGAGATAGCCATGATAAAATTGATTGCCTTTGATATGGATGAAAGCTTCATGCCGCGGAAGGGATTTTATGAGCGTGAACGCTGGGCACGTGATTTTGACCTGCTGCGGGCAAAAGGCATCCGCGTCTTGCCTATTTCGGGAGACCAGTACCAGCAAGTAGCGGACTTCTTCCCGATGAAGGATGAAATGACAATTGGCGG
>SFHY01000096.1 GCA_004556255.1 Lactobacillus delbrueckii | reverse complement strand
CAGAAAGCGCAGGCAATTAATAACGCTGTCATGGGTGTAGGCGACGCCGCCATGGCCGCCGGCAAAGCATCTCCATGGTAAACTAAAACATAAGATATATGGTAGACGAGGACAAACCAATAGATGAGGATGTAATCCGCGGCGCAAACGGCAATCCGTTATACGCTAACAACGACGGTGGAGGGAATGCCCCTACCGCCAATACCGGCAATAACGTAGACACCAACAAGGCCGTCAAGACCAGTGGGGTAAGAACCTACGTCACTGGGGCAGACGTACTCAACAATGACTTTACCAGCTCGATCCAAGAAGGGATCAAGAAGACGGAATTGATCACGGTGGTCTTCATCTTCATCGTGTTGATCATCGTCTTCCGGTCACCGGTTGTCCCGCTTGTGTCACTTTTGACGGTTGGGATTTCCTTCCTGGTTTCCTTCTCAATTGTGACCAACCTGGTCAACCAAATCAACTTCCCGTTCTCCAACTTCACCCAGGTCTTCATGGTGATTGTTTTGTTCGGGATCGGGACCGACTACAACATTCTGCTATATAACCACTTTAAGGAGGACCTGGGCAATGGCCTGGGGGTGGCTGAGGCCACGAAGGACTCGATCAAGAAGGCCGGCCGGACTATTCTTTACTCCGGCTCCTCAATCCTGATCGGTTTCTCCGCTTTGGGCTTAGCCAACTTCTCCGTTTACCGGTCTGCTTCCGGCGTTGCTGTCGGCGTTCTGGTCCTGCTGGTTGTCCTCTTGACTTTGAACCCCTTCTTCATGGCCACTTTGGGCAAGAAGATGTTCTGGCCAAGCAAGGAATTCGCTGGGGAAAACCCAAGCAAGATGTGGCACCGGATTTCCAGCGCTACTTTGAAGCGGCCAGTTGTCTTCTTGGCAGCAGTAGCGGTTGTCGTTGCTCCGTTCTTCGTTACTTACTCTAACGTTTTGAATTACGACGACACGGCAGAAATTTCAGATTCAGTTCCTTCCAAGCAAGGGCTGAACCTGGTGCAAAAGCACTTCTCTAAAGGGATGGCTATGCCGTCATACCTTTACATTAAGAGTGACCACAAGCTCGATAATGAGAAGGACTTGAAGCTGATCGACGAATTGACGCGGAAGTTGCGCAATTCTGAAGGCGTGGACAAGGTTATGTCCGCGACTGAGCCATACAACGAAAAGATCAAGCTGCTCTACGTTAAGAAGCAGCTGAAGTCAGTTACCGACGGGACCGCCAAGTTGGAAAAGGGTGTCGGCAAATTGACTAAGGGCAGCGAGCAGGTGACCAGCGGGGCCAAGAAACTGGCTAACGGGGCTGACCAGCTCGACGAAGGCACTGGCACTTTGAGTGACGGAGCCAAGGACCTGTACACGGGGACGGTTAAGCTTTATAACGGTTCAATCGCTCTCTACGACGGGGCAGGCACCCTCTTTAACGGGACCAAGACCCTGTCAGTTGGGGCAGACGCCCTTTACTCCGGCACTAGAAAGTTGTCTAGCGGGGCCAACACCCTGTCTGCTGGTACCCAGAAGCTGAAGAATGGTACCCAAGCCTTGGCCAGTGGTACTGGCTCCTTGGCAACTGGCGCCCAGACTTTGAGAAATGGTGCCGGCAGTTTGAAGAACGGTACTGCAAGCCTGTACACCGGGGCAAGTACTCTGAAGAACGGCGTTGCCAGTCTTTATACTGGCGCTGGTACGCTTAAGAATGGTATCAATACCGCCTACACTGGCGCAGGTACTTTGAAGAACGGCATCAGCACTCTCTATACTGGTGCTGGCAGTTTGAAAGACGGTATCGGCAGCCTGTACACTGGTGCTGGCAGCTTAAAGGACGGTACCTCTCAACTGGTAACTGGCAGCTCAAGTCTTAAGGACGGGACCAGCTCTTTGGCAACTGGCGCAAGCAGCCTGTACACTGGCACTCAGACCTTGACCAATGGCGCCAAGGACCTGACGGCCAACATGAACACCTTGGTTGCTGGCCTTGACCAGCTGAAGAGCCAGCTGTCAGAAAACGCCAGCTCCTTGAACGCCGATCAGCTTGACCAATTGTCACAAGGGTTGACTGATCTGAACAATGGCTTGCAACAACTTAATGGCAAGGTTAGCCAGATTAGCGTGCCAAACATTGACACTTCAAAGATCTCCAGCCTGGTCAGCGGTCTGCAAAGCCTGCAAGGGCAAGTTGGCAGCCTGCAAAAAGGACTGGAATCTGCTCAATCTGGTTTGACCGCTGCAGGCCGCGGCTTGACTACTGCAAGTGGTGCGGCCGGCAGCCTTGCGGCATCAATTAAAAAGGTTTCAGACCCAACTTTGCAAAAAGAACTGCTAAATGAACTTAACTCACTTAACGGCAGCTTGTCTTCTACTAGGGATGGTTTAGATACTGCAAACCGCGGCTTGGGCGCTGCCGGTTCTGCAGCTACCAGCATGAACGCTGCCGCTAGTGGCATTCAATCAGCTGCAGGCGGCTTGAGCACTATTGGCTCAACGGCTGACTTGAGCACGCAAGTACAGCAACTGCAGGCAGCTGTTTCCCAGCTTGCTTCCGGCTCAAGCACTTTGAGCACCCAGGCAGCCAGCGGGATTAGTGACTTGAAGTCTGGCTTGGGCAAGATCAGCCAAATGCAGTCAGCAGTTGACGCTCTTGCAACTGGCGCTCACAAGCTTTACACTGGCTCAAACTCAATTTACAGTGGTTTGAGCAAGGGGATGGCAGGTGCCTTGGCCCTTTCACAAGGCGCAAACAAGCTGAATACTGGTGCTGAATCCCTTTACGACGGCATCAGCAAGGTTAATACCGGTGCAAACAGCCTTTACACCGGTGCCGGCCAGGCAAATACTGGCGCGATCAGCCTTTACAATGGTGCTGGCCAGTTGAACACTGGTGCGGTCAGCCTTTACAATGGCGCCGGCCAGCTGAATGCCGGCGCAAACAGCCTTTACGCTGGCGCTGGCAAGCTGAATGCTGGTGCAATCAACCTCTACGCTGGTGCTGGCAAGCTGAACACTGGTGCATCCAGCCTTTACTCCGGCACGGGCACGTTGGTCAGCGGGGCTAAGAAGGTCAACTCCGGTGCCAGCCAAGTCAACTCCGGTGCCGGCCAGGTCAACTCCGGTGCCGGCCAACTGGCTAACGGTTTGGCCAGCGGCGTCAGCGGCGCGGCTCAACTGGCTAACGGCGCGAGCCGCTTGACCAGCGGTGCCGGGCAGCTCCAATCTGGTGCAGGGCAACTGAAGAACGGCCTGGCTCAAGGCGTCAACGGTTCAAGCCAACTGGCTGAAGGGGCTGACAAGCTGCAGTCCGGTACCAGCCAGCTTTCCAGCGGCGCAAGCAAGCTCGCTGAAAAGACGCCAGCCATTACCAGTGGTTTGACTGCCGTCAACAACGGTCTGGTTTCCGCCGGCTCATACTTGAATGGTCTGCGCAAGTCCAAGGCCTCTGACACCTTCTACGTGCCAAGCTACGTCTTGAAGCACAACGCCGACCTGCAGAAGTCCCTCAAGGTCTTCCTCAGCCCGGACAAGAAGAGTGCCATGATCATCATCATTCTGGACAGCAACCCAAGTTCTGAAAGTGCCGCAGAGCACTCACAAGCTTTGAGCGCTATGGCCCGCAAGTCCCTCAAGGGGACCGACCTGGGCAAGGCTGAAGTCGAAATGGGCGGGCAAAGCTCAACCATCGAAGACACCAAGAACACAGCCAGCGGTGACTTTACCAGAACTATGGCTATCATGCTGATCGGTATCGGCATTGCCTTGATCTTCGTCACCCGGAGTCTGCTGCAGCCGATCTACATCCTGGGGACCCTGCTTTTGGCCTACATCAGTTCTCTGTCAATCACCCGCTGGGTTGTCAGCGGCGTGATGGGCCGGAGCACCCTGGCTTGGAACGTGCCGTTCTTTACCTTCATCATGTTGATCGCCCTCGGGGTCGACTACAGCATCTTCGTCATGATGCGCTACCGCGACAGCGATCCGCATGCTTTGCCTAGCGCAAGAATCCTGGAGGCATGTACGGTTATCGGGACGGTTGTCATCTCAGCCGCCGTCATCCTGGGTGGTACTTTTGCAGCCTTGATCCCATCAGGCGTGCCAACCTTGATCGAAGTGGCCATCGGGGTCATCATCGGTCTGGCCATCCTGGTCTTCTTGATGCCGATCAACCTGTCTGCTTCAACCAAGCTGACCTACGAAGGCTTCCCATGGCCTAAGTGGGCAGGCCGCAAGAAGGGTCTCAGCTTCGGCAAGAAGTCTTAAATGAAAGCTAAATAATGCATTAAGAACCCGTCATCTTTGGCGGGTTCTTTTTTGCCTCCGGAAGGAAAATGCTATAATGTGGAAAAAGAAACACTAGCAAAGGACGATTACTATGAAAAAGTGTCCCAACTGTGGACAGGCTCTGACTGGCCAGGAAAAGACCTGCCCGAACTGTGGATTCAATGTGGAAAAATACCGCCGCGACTACTTTACTGAAGAAGCCGTGGCAGAAAATGTGGAAAGAAGTGAAGTCAACCGGGAAGAAGCCGACCGGTCTTTAGAAAAAGAACCAGCTGACAAGCTCAGCCGGTCCGCCTACCGGCAAAAGCAGGAACAGAATGCCTTCACCGGCAACCCAACCGTGGAAAAAATGATCCAGTGGATGAGAGACAACACCACAATCGCCTTCCTGGTCGGCGTGGGCCTTTTGATCATCATGAGCTTCTCCCGGTCTCTGGGCTGGACGGCTTTTGCTGTCTCCATGGCTCTCCTCATCTGGACCGGCCATCGGGACTCCCAGGGCGAATACACGGCTGACCGGAACTTGACTGAATACATCCGGCAGTCTGCTTCTAAAGTCTTCAATGCCTTTGACGAAAAGGAAAGCGAAATTGAAGAGAAGAATGAAGACTTCAGCCAGGCCCACCCGAAATTTGAAGCCAAGGTGGAAAAGGTGAAAAAGAAGACCAAGAAGTCCCGGAACTTCGGCATCATCCAGTTCTCCATCCTCTTGACCAGTTTGATCACCCTGGTCCTGCTTTTCCTGGGGACAGGCTTCGTGACCTCCAGCAGCAAGCTGACTGTGGCCAGCGTCTTCTTTGAAGTCGCCAACCGGCAGATCGCGGCGGGCAAGATCGTTCCCGCCTTGATTCTCTATCTCTTCCTGGCCATCTTCCTGCTCTTGCCAGTCTTCATCATGCTGGCTGTCAGCCAGAATACCCGGGTCTCCCGGGTCCGGGCCTTTGCCTTGTCCCTGGTCGAAAGCCTGGTCTTGATCTACCTCTTTTACCAATTGGCCCAGACGACTAGCGCGGCCAGCTACTTAAGCCAGGCTGTTTCCAGCTTGAAGAGCTATGCCGTGGCCATCGGCATTTCCGGCTACCTCTTGATCCTGGTCAGCTGCCTGACCACGGTTTTGGCCGGTATCAATATGTTCCAGCCAATGGTCAAGCCCGAGGAAAATAGTGAAGAATAGTTTTTTGCAGATAAAAAGGCTGCTGGTCTGAGTGACCAGCGGCCTTTTCTTGGTATTTTCTACTTGGAGATTCGTGAAAAACAAAAATTAAAAGTTGAGAATTAAGGTGCAGAAACTAGTATAAAAGAAACGGTTCAGTATAAAAACTTGTGTAAACGGCTGTGAGATTTAGGATGCCTTTCGGGATATTTCCATTAATCGCAGAAAGAAGTATTCATCATCTGGATACC
>SFHY01000005.1 GCA_004556255.1 Lactobacillus delbrueckii | reverse complement strand
CTGAGTAAACGATAGTCTTCAAGTCGTTGCCGGCTGGAGCTGAGATCAAGACACGCTTTGCACCAGCGTCAAGGTGGGCTTGTGACTTAGCCTTGCTAGTGTAGAAACCAGTACATTCAAGAACGAAGTCAACGCCGTCGTTCTTAACCCAAGGAATGTTTTGAGCTTGTGGTTCAGCGTATACGCGGTACTTCTTGCCGTCTACAACCAGTGAGTCTTCAGTAGCTGAAACTTCGTGGTCGAAAGTGCCGTGAGTTGAGTCATACTTCAACAGGTGAGCCAACATAGCTGGAGTAGTCAAGTCGTTGATAGCAACAACTTCGATGTCCTTGGTTTCTTCACCCAAGTCCATGATACGACGGAATGCCAAACGACCAATACGGCCAAAACCGTTAATACCAATCTTAACTGTCATATTCGAAAAGTCCTCCTTAAGAACTATAAACAACATTTTATTTTAAGCGGGATGACCCGTTTAAAATCTGATTTGCGGCTGCCTCATCAGTAATCAGCCAGGTTTGATGAGGAGCGTTGCGCATATAGGCCTTGATGGCCCTGGCCTTTCTCGTGCCAAGGGCAATCGCCAGAATATGCGGGACATTCGTTAGGTTCTCGAACTGCAATCCAACCTGTCTGATGCGTTCGACAACGTGGCCTTCTTCATCGAAGAAACATCCAAAACATTCGGTGACGGCCTTGTTCTCCCGCAAACGGGCCAGGGCAACTGAATCGTAACCCCGCCTCCTGGCCATCTCGCTGGCCAGGCCAATGCCGTGAATCACGACATCGCTTTGGGAGATATCCTGCAGCACCCCGCTAATTTCCGGATCCCGGACCAAAGAACGGTAAGCGTCCTTGGAGACATGTTCCGGTAAAAAGAGGGATTCGTAGCTGCCCCCAGTCGCCCGGGCCATTTCCTGAACGACCGCGTTGCTTTCCGTGTTGACCCGGCCGCCCAGCGCCCCTCTGCCAGGGACGAAGATCAAGCTCCGGTTCTCACTCAAGCTGCGGTTCAGCTTCTTGGCCACCTTGGCGATCGTCTTGCCGCCCATAACGGTGACAATGCAGTCTGCCAGAGGCAAGAGCAGATTCAAGGCTGAATTCAGCTCTTCGCCAGCCAGGTCATAAACCCGGCTCTGCAGGTCCGCGTCGCCAGCTACGATAATTGTCCGATCTATTCCTAAAGCCTGGGCCAACCATACTTCTGCTTGGCTGGCATTAAAAAGTCGATCAACAATTGGTGCTGCATCTTTTACAACACTCTCTCCTTTTTCAGTTAGGAACATCCCGAAATTCTTGATTTCGATCAGACCCTGGTCACGCAAGTAATCAGTTTCGGTCCGGATGTTCCGCTCGCTCAGCCCCAGCTGCTTGGCCACCGTCCGGCGGCCGATCGGAGCATGCAGGCTGATCTGTTCAAGGATGAGATATCTTTGTCGAAAGATCTTTAAAGCATCGGGAACAAGCAGTTCGAGCAGGGATAAATCCGTGTTCAAAGTAACCATCCTTCTAGCGGGACGCTTCCCGACCACGCTGTTGTCGTTTCCTGTCCCACATTGCTTAAAAATATAAGAGAAACAAGACTTCGCTTCAATCTCCATTTCTCTCTCGACACTCTTAGTATAACAGAATTAGCTCCGTATGCAAGTTTTTTTCTGACCCTGTCCGGGCAAAAAGCCTGTTTTATAACTTTCTTGATCTTTTTCGCAGATACTTTACAAGTTTTTACGATTTTTTTGCTTTAACCCCTTCCCATTCTCTGAATCTCTGCTATAATTAATAACTGTGATTGGGACCCTTAGTGTAATGGATCGCACGCAAGATTCCGGTTCTTGAAATCTGGGTTCGACTCCCAGGGGGTCCATCATATTAAAACCGCTGCTTTTCAGCAGCGGTTTTCTTTTTGTCTTTTTTGTCTTTTTTATCTTTTCACCTTATCTTTTTCTGTCTGTTTTACCTCTTCTTTTTCAGTCAAAGAGAGCGGCCAAGTCTTGCAGGGTCAAGTCCTGCTTGGCCTGGCCCTGGTAGTCATGGCTGATCTGACCGTGGTCTAAAACCAAAAGGCGGTTGCCATACTTTAAGGCGTCTTCCATATGGTGGGTGATCATCACCGCGGTGATCTTCTTGGCCCGGATCTGTTCATCGGTTGCCTCCATCAGCTTGCGGCTGGATCTGGGGTCAAGGGCCGCGGTGTGCTCATCTAAAAGCAAGAGCTCCGGCTTGTTATAGGTAGCCATGACGAAGCTCAGGGCCTGCCGCTGGCCGCCTGAGAGCTGGTCGACCGGCAGGTCCAGTTTGCCGGCTAAGTCGGGGTTGACCTTTTCCAAGGCCTTTTTGAAGGCTGGAATATTTTCTTTCAACCGGCGCAATTTCAGCCCCCGCTTCTGCCCTCTTTTTGAAGCTAAAAGCAGATTCTCAGCCACCGTCATCCGGGGCGCCGTCCCCAGCTTGGGATCCTGGAAGACCCGGGCAATGTAGCTGCTACGCTTGACCTCGCTTTCCTTGCTGATGTCTTTGCCGGCGTGGAGAATTTTTCCGCTGGTCGGCTGGATAGCCCCAGCCAAAACGTTGAGCAGGGTGCTCTTGCCGGCCCCGTTGCCGCCCAGCAGGCAGATGAAGTCACCTGGCTTGATCTTGAGGCTTAGCTTGCCCAAGATCTTGTTTTCCTCACTTGTGCCGCGGCCCACGACCACTTCCAAATCGGTCAGTTCCAGTAAATTTTGACTAGTCATGCTTAATTCCTTTCATAAAAGTCTGCTTGAGGCGGAGTTTTTCTTCAACTTGCGGCAGCATCATGCAGGCGGCCAGAACCAGTGAAGAAATCAAATTCAAGTTATTTGAAGACAGGCCCACCTGGAGAACTGCCAATAAGAGCAGGCGGTAGATAATGCTGCCCAGACTGACCGCGAATAACCGGCTGGCCAGGCCAAGGTTTCTGAAGACGACCTCACTGATGATGATGGAGGCCAGGGCAATAACGATCGTCCCCATCCCCATGTTCACATCTGCATAGCCGTTGCTTTGGGCGACCACCGCCCCGCAGAGGCCAACCAGGCCGTTTGAAATCATGAGGCCTGCCACCGTCATCTGCTGGGGGCTGATCCCCTGGGACTTGGCCATCTGCGGGTTGTCACCCGTGGCGATAAAGGCCTGGCCAAAGTCAGTTGACAAGAACCAGATCAAGGCGCAGGTGACCAGGACCATCAAAATAGTGCCGGCAGCGACGCTGTCAAAGTACTGGGGCAATTTTTGTAAAAATGGCAGAGAATAGATGGTCTTTTTGCCTAAAAGGGAGACATTAGACTTGCCCATGACCATCAAGTCGATGGAGTAGATCCCCGTCATGGTTAAAATTCCGGCTAAAAGGCTGGGAATCTTGCCCTTGGTGATCAAGAGGGCCGTGACCAGACCGGCTAAAGCCCCGGCCCCAAAGGCGGCCAAAGTAGCCAAAAAGGGGTTGACCCCCTGCACGATCAAGCTGACTGAAACGGCCGCGCCTAAAGGGAAGGTCCCTTCCACGGTCATATCCGTGGTGTTCATGATTCTGAAACTGAGAAAGAGGCCCAGGCCCAGAAGCCCCCATAAGAAGCCCTGGCCGATTGCCGATACGATCAAATTCATAAAAATCCTCCTTGTAAACTACTTGTAGATGGTCCCCTTGGACTTGGCTTCTTTTAAGAAGCTGGCCGGAACCTTGATGCCCAGCTTCTTGGCCTCCTTGAGGTTCAGATACGGGGTGCCGTGTTCAACATAGCGGATGGCCATGTCGCCGGGCTTTTTGCCCTTTAAGATCTGGACAGTCATCTTGGCCCCGATCAGGCCCAGCTGGTACTGGTCCACGCTGTAGGTGGCCAGGCCCCCGTCTTTAACCATGGTGCCGGCAGCCGGGAAGACCGGCTTTTTAGACGCGTTGGCATTTTTAACCAGGGTCTGCATGGCCCCGGCAATCGTGTTGTCAGTTGGCACGATCACCGCGTCAACTTTGGTCAGCATCTGCTGGGAAACTTGGTTCAAGTCATTGCTGTTGGAAATTGAGTAGGCCTTGTAGTTGATCCCCATCTGTTTGCAGTAGCTGACGATCTGCTTGTAGCCAGACACGGCTGAGCTGTCGCTTGAGGTGTAGATGATCCCCAGGGTCTTCAGCTTGGGCAAAAAACGCTGGATCAACTTGAGCTGTTGCTTGATCGGCGCCCGGTCGCTGACCCCGGTGATGTTGCCGCCGGGACGCTTGTTGTTTTTCACCAGGCCCGCCCCCTTGGGGTCAGTCACGGCCCCTAAGACGATCGGCTTCTTTTTCGTCGCGTTGGCCAGGGCCTGGGAAGACGGGGTCGTGATCCCGAAGAGGACCTGATCCTGGTTGTTGACTAATTTTTCCGCCATGGTCTTCAGATTGCTCTGGTCATTGTTGGCATTCTGGTAGTCGATCTTGACCTTGTAGCCCGACTTGGCCAGGCCGGCCTTGTAGCCCCGGTAGATTTCGTCCAGGGCCGGGTGGCGCATCAGGGTCAAGACCCCCACTCTGACTTCCTTGCTCTTTTGGGCCGCCGGCTTGATATTGATAAACAGGGCGGCTGCCAAAAAGAGATAGATTGCGGCAAAGGCCGCGAGCACCTTTTTCATTCTGTTACCTCGCAAATTAAAGCAAAAACTATTTTTTGAAACAAAGGGAAAAATAAAAACAAACGAACCGAAAGCAAAATAAAAAGGAGGATCCGCCTGGATCCTCCTTTACTGTCTCAAAAAGAAAAACCCGGATAGATTTATTTACTATCCGGACCCTGATCAACTTTCAGCAATTCAGACAGCAATTCAAGCCAAAACAGATTGAATCGCCCCGCGAAACAATCTCTACTTGAATTGCCAGCTGTCTTTTACCATTGCTTGAAAGTTCATCTTTTTTACCTCTCAGTTAACATTTAATTTATTTTTAACTAATCTTACTGGAAAGCCTTTCCCCTGTCAAGGCTACTTTTATTTCTTTTTACCAGCGGCCGGAAAGAATTTCCCCTCTTTGGGCCAATTGAGCGTAAAGCTGGCCGCCATCACTGGCCAAACCTTCGATTTCCCGGTTGGAGACATGCTTCCAGGTCTTCTGGTAAGTCCCGTCAGTCTTTAACTTGAAGATCAGGTTGTTGAAGGCCAGGTACATGTTGCTTCCGCTTACGCTGAAGCCTTGAACTGGAGAATTGCCGGCCTGCTGCTTAACAAAGTGGCTCTGGGTCGCCGTTACCTGGCTGACCTGCCAGTGGTTGTTGACCAGGTTAAGGCGCCAGAATTCATAGCGTCCAAAGGCAGCGTTGTGGAAGACCCCGTACATGGTATTGTCGCCCACAAAGGCGGCGTTGTGGAAGTAGCGGCCGGACGTGCCGACATCAACCCGGATGCTCCAGACCTTGTTGATGGTCAAGTCGCTCTTCTTCAGCTGCAGGATTTCTTCCGAGTAAAAGCCGTTGCTTGCCCCGCCTGGCAGCTTGTTTTCGTTGGCCAGGACATAGATGTACTTTGAACTTGCCCCCAGTGACTGGCCGTGGCCTAACCGCAAGTACGGGCTCACCTTGACGTTTTGGGAGTAGGTCTTGAACTTGCCAAAACTCAGCTTCTCGTAAAGGTAGCTGCGCGGTGACAGGTACTGGGCCTGGTACTTGTTCAGCTTCTTCATGTTAAAGGCCACGATGTTGCCCTTAAGCTGGTCGCTGGCGGCGGCTGACCGGTACCAGCTGCTGTAAGCCCAGCCGCCATTTACGGCCAAGCCTTCCATAACGGGGCCGACTTGCTGCCAGTCATTGGTCTCCAGGCTCAAGTTGCGCGGTTCCCAAAGCTGGGTGGCCAGGGTCAAGCCGCCGCTGGTCCAGCGGTTGCTGCTGGTCTCTGTGCCGTAGCGGTGGGCGGCATTCCAGTTCTTGGAGCTGCCGGAGTGCTTTCTCGTGCTGGCCACTTCTTTAGGGCCCTTTTTCGCAGTGACGGCCGGCTTAAGACCCCGGTTCGGGTTGTCCGTTTTCACCAATTTAACGGTCGTCTTGGCCTTGCCATAAGTAAAAGTCAGCTTGTCCCCGGCCAGGCTGGCCTTAACCGCGCCATTTGCCGGGTCAACCATGGTCCCGTGAGCGTCTGTCACATAGCTGATGGCGTCCTTGTAGTTGAAGCGGTTGTCATCTTTGACCAGGTAAATCTGCTTGGCCGCGGAAATCTTGTTTCTGACAAACCACTTTTCACTAACCCAGCCTAATGGCCGGCCATTGGCATAGATATAGGCATAAGTCCCCTTCTTGGTCTTCTTGCTGGCCGTTGACTGGATCTTGCTGTACTTAAAGTACTTGGTGGTCGTCACTTTCTTGCTGGCGCCCTTCTTGCTTACTTTGGCATAGATCCCCATGTTTTTGGTCCCCGGCATCTTGCTGACCGTGGCCGCCTGGGCCCTTTGGGCCTGGCCAATAAAGGCTGCCGCCAGCAGGAACGAGCAAAGCAGTTTCTTATTCATTTCTTTTTCCACTTTCTACATAAATCAGATTTTTCCGGCTAAAAAAGCCTTTCCACACAAGGACATTATAGCACCGTTTTATTTTCCGGAAAAAGAGTGCGCCAAGTTTGACAGACCCGGCCAGGAGTGTTTTAATTAGCACTGTATCCAAATGAGTGCTAATCCAATCACTAGGAGGAAAATTATGTTAGTACCTACAGTTATTGAACAAACGGCCCGCGGCGAACGCGCTTATGACATTTACTCCCGCTTGCTGAAGGACCGGATCATCATGTTGAGCGGTGAAGTTAACGACCAAATGGCCAACTCCATCATCGCCCAGCTGCTTTTCCTTGACGCGCAAGACAATACTAAAGACATTTACATGTACATCAACTCACCAGGCGGCGTAATCACTTCCGGCATGGCTATCGTGGACACCATGAACTTCATCAAGTCTCCAGTTTCCACTATTGCCACCGGTATGGCAGCTTCCATGGCCTCAATCATTTTGGCTGAAGGCGAAAAGGGCAAACGTTTTGCCCTGCCGCACGCTACTGTCTTGATCCACCAGCCTTTGGGCGGGGCACAAGGGCAAGCTACGGAAATCCAGATTGCCGCTGAAGAAATCTTGAAGACCAGAAAGATGATCAACGAACTTTTGGCCAAGGACTCCGGCCAGGACATCGAAACCATCAAGCGCGACACTGAACGCGACCACTACATGACCGCCCAGGAAGCCAAGGACTACGGCTTGATTGACGACATCATGGTCAACCAAAACAAGTAATCCACTTATCGGGAAAAGAAAATCCAGACGACTGAAATAGCCGTCTGGATTTTTTCTTGCCTTATTATTAGCGGAGGTTTTCCGCGATCTCATGTAGCTTCTTCAAGCGGTGGTTGACCCCGGACTTGGAAATCGGCCCGTCGGGAACCTGCTCAGCCAGTTCCTTGAGGGAAAGTTCCGGGTGCTGCAGGCGGAAGCGGGCCAGGCTGGCCAGCTTTTCCGGCAAAGACTCTAGGCCCTGCTTTTGGTCAATCAATTCAATGTCTTCCACCTGCTTGGCGGCCGCGCTGGCCGTCTTGCGGAGGTTGGCCGTGTCGCAGTTGACCAGGCGGTTGACGGAATTGCGCATGTCCCGCATGATCCGCAGGTCCTCAAAGGCCAGCATAGCATTGACCGCCCCGACCACATGGAGGAAGTCGCCGATTTTTTCCGCTTCTTTCAAGTAGACGATGCTGCCGCTTCTGCGGGCCGTCACCTTGGCATTGAGGTCAAAGTACTTGTTCATGATCTCCTGCAGATCCTGGCAGTGGTTGGCATAGGTGCAATAGATTTCCAGGTGGTAGCGGCTGGTTTCCGGATTGTTGACGCTGCCGCTGGCCAAAAAGGCCCCCCGCAGGTAGGACATCGACCGCTGCTCTGAATGCTTGATCTTGTCCGGCACCCCGGTGATGAAGCCTTTTTCCGGGGAATAGATCTCTAAATCCGCCATAATCTCGCTGACCATCTGGGCCACTCTGACCAGGTACTGGTGGTTCTTCTTCAACTTCATCTTTCGGGTCACGATCAGCTGGGGCTCAAAGCCGTAGGCCGTCTTGATCAGGGAAAAAATCCGCCGGGCAATGGCCGGGTTTTCCGTCACGATGTCCAGGCTCATCTGCCCGTCATGCCGGCTCAAAACCGCGTTCATCCGCAAAAAGGCCGCAAGTTCCGCCTTGGCGTGCTCGGGATGGACCTCGATTGAAGTCAGTTCTTTTTTTACCTCACTGGCATAACTCGCCATTAACTTCCTACTTTCTCTTAAACATTTCCTGCAGGGCCAGGTCAATGATTTCCCTGGCCACCTTGTCGCCGTCATGGAAGACCAGGCCGCTTCTCTGGTCGATAAAGTCGTCCGTGATCACCCGGCAGTTCTGTTCCTGCAGGCCGACAAAATCGTTGGCGACTGGCTTTAAATATTCATCGTAGTCTTCCGGGTGGAACTTGGTCATGTCGATCTGGGCCCCGTTGACCAGGGCCGTGTCGATATAGTTGCCGCCCAGGTGCTGGTTGATGACCCGGACGTGGTCAGCATCGCTTAAGCCCACCGTTTCCCCGGCCTGGGTCATGATGTTGCAGACGTAAACTACTTCAGCCTTGGTCTCCCGGACCGCTTGGCCGACATTAGGGATCATCAGGTTCGGCAGAATCGAGGTGAACAGGGACCCCGGCCCCAGGACAATGGCGTCAGCCTGCATAATGGCCTCAATCACCGGACTGGGAGCTGCCGGCTCACCATCATCAGCCGTCACCCAGACCCGCTTGATTTGCTTGTGCTGGCTGGTAATTTCTACTTCCCCGCTGCTTTGGCTGCCGTCCATGAATTCCGCGTTCAAGGTCAAAGGCTCGTTAGCTGAAGGGTAAATGTGGCCGTCAACTTCCATCATGGCTGACAAGGTCTGGACAGCGTCAAAAATATTCCCCTGCATCTCGCTTAAGGCCGCGATAATCAAATTGCCGATCGCGTGGCCGGAGAAAAAAGAGTCCTTTGAGTCAAAGCGGTACTGGAAGATCTGCTTTTTCTCCTGCGAGAGGTCGCTCAAAGATACCAGGACATTGCGGATGTCGCCCGGGGGAACGACGTTGATGTAGTTGCGGATGATCCCGGATGAACCGCCATCGTCAGAGACGGTCACGATCGCCGTGATCTCCGCGTCCTGCTTTTTCAAGGCCTGCAAAATAACCGGCAGGCCGGTCCCCCCGCCGATGACGACCACCCGGGGCCGGCGGCGCTTGATGATGCGGATGATCTTGTTTTCGCCAAAAGACATGCTGAATTCCTACTTTCTGAGATAACGGCTGATTTCCCGGTGGGTAATGTCAACCGGATATTTTTCAGACAAGTCGCGCGCCAGCTGCTGGGCAATCGAGACGCTACGGTGCTGACCGCCCGTGCAGCCGATGGCGATCGTCAGTTTTTCCTTGCCTTCGTTGATGTAGCCCGGAATTGCCGTCAGCAAGAGGTCCAGCAGCTTACCATAAAAGACCTTGGTTTCATCCTTGTCCATGACATAGTTGAAGACCCGCTTGTCCAGCCCCGTGAAGGGACGCAGTTCCGGAATGTAGAAGGGATTAGGCAAAAAGCGGACATCCATGACGATGTCGGCGTCGATCGGCATCCCGTACTTGAAGCCGAAGGACATGACCTCAATCCCGAATTTTGGCTTGTGGAGTTCGCCGAACTTGCTCTGCAGCTTCTGCTTCAGTTCCTTCGTCGTCATCTTGGAGGTATCCAAAATGTAGTTGGACCGGTTTCTGACCGGCGTCAAAAGACGGCGTTCATCCCGGATCCCGTCTAAAAGGCGGCCGTTTTCCGCCAAAGGCGGCAGGCGGCGGGTTTCCTTGTAGCGGGCCACCAGGGTGTCGTCAGAAGCTTCCAAAAAGACGATCGTGGCCTGGGTCTGGCCGCTGTCTTCCAGGGAATTGATTTCGTTGATTAGGTCCTTATAGAAAGACTTGACTCTGAGGTCGATCACCACGGCAACTTTCTCAAAGTCTTCTGAAGTGTTCATCAGGTCCCAGAAATTGCCCAGCAGTTCCGGGGGCAGGTTGTCGACCACAAAGTAGCCGATGTCCTCAAGTGAGTGGGCGGCGACCGTCTTGCCGGCCCCGCTCATCCCCGTCAAAATCAACAGCTGTTTTTTGTATTTTTCATGCATGATTCCGTATTGCTCCCATAAAACGTTAAACTCTATCATACCGGGCGTGCCGCGTCTTGGCAATTATTTCGCCCTGCCTGCATTCCTATCTTTTAATCTTTTACAAAAAATCCCGCAGACCATATACCGTTCTCCCCTTAAATCCGGTCAAGGTCTCAGCGTGGACCAGGGCACTCAAGACCGCTTCTTCGATTGTCTCCGCCCCGGCTTCAAAGACCGGGTCCAGCTGGCTATCCGGCAAAAAGCTAAGGCTTTCCGCTTCTTTAGCGAAATGGCTGACCCTTTGCGCCGTAGAAAAAGCCAGGGCAATGTCGCCGGACCCATCGCCGATATATGACCCAGTTCTGGCTAAGCCAACCGCGCTGCGGCGGGCCAGGCGGCCCAGTTGCCGGCTGGAGAGGGGCAGGTCGGTAGCGATCACCATCACGATTGACCCCTGGTCTTTTTGATAGCGGTCATAAAGCTGGTTATTTTCTGCTTTCGCCCGGGCTAAAACGGCGGCTTTTAGTTCCTGGCCCAAAAGGCGGCCGCCGGCCCGCAACTTGCCAAAGGCCCCGAAATTGGCGCAAACCAGGCTGGCCAGCTGGTATTTTTTCCCAGCCAGGTCCAAAAGCCGTGAAGCCGACCCGATGCCGCCCTTAAAGCCTAAACACCGCATCCCGGTTCCGGCACCGACATTACCTTCCAGCAGGGGCGGATTACCCTCAGCTAAAGCTAAAGCCGTCAGAGCATCGCTCTCTTTAACCGGCAGGGATCTGATATCGTTCAAGTCCCCATCGTTACACTCCATCACGACCGGGTTGACTGTCCCAGTTGTCAAGCCGATCTCCGGGTTCCGGTCCAGCATGTAGCGGGTTAGAGTCGTCCAGCAGGTTCCCACGGCCAGGGTGTTGGTCATGAGGATCGGGGTCTCCAAAGTGCCCAGCTCACTCACTTGAACCAGGCCGGTCGTTTTACCGAAGCCGTTGATCACCTGGCCGCTGGCCAGCATTTTTTGCTTAAAAATATTATCCCCGGGCAAGATTGCCGTGACACCGGTATTAACCCCGCCCTTTCGCAGGGTCACCTGGCCCACCTTGACCCCCGGAACATCGGTTATGTCGTTTTTCTCTCCGGTTTGATAAGCCCGGGGCAAAAACAGTTCTCCTTTTAAGCCCATCTTCCACCTCAGATTTCCGTCATGAACATTTTCGCCGTCAAGAGTTCCATAATACTCTTGGCCCGGTAAGAAACGACCCGCTCGCCGGCTCGTTCAGCTCCTGGGTAAAAAGAAGCGGCTCTGGCCCGGCCTGCTGAAGAAAAGCAGAATTCCAGCAGGTATTCGTCAGCTAAAAGCGGCAGACCGCCGGGCACCGCCAAGGCTTCCTTGATCCCGGTCGCGATGCCCGCTTCAACTTCCTGGGGACTCATATTGACGGTCGCGCTGCCTACCCCTTTTTTAGTGGCGTAAGTCACGATTCCCGGGCAAAAGTCCTCAGCCCGCCGGCAGATACCGGCATCCCCGGCCAGGAAAAATGAAGGCACCCCATACTGGGCCGCGCAGAGGCTGTTGAAAGTAAATTCCGAGGCCAATTCCCCGTTCAGCTTGACCCAGGAATACCAGCCATGTTCCACTGTATGGTCCAGGGGCGTTTCACTGGAGCCAGCTGGAGAGTGGCTACCGATATGGATTGCCCCGGCATAGTCAGCGGAAATCCCCGCCATCATTTCTTCTGGTGAAGAATCCCAGCCCTGGATCAGTTCCGTTCCCGCCGGCAACAAGGCCGGGTCAAGGTTGATCCCGTCCTCATGCCCGTCTTTGACGGTGACCGCGTAGCCGGCTTTCTGGCAAGCTTTGATCGCGGCCTCGGTTTCCCGGGTCATTTCTTTTAGGGCCAGGTCATAGCCCTTCTGGCCGTAATGGGTCTGCTCCCAGCTGGTAACGCCGGCGCAGCCCTCCATGTCGCAAGAAATATAAATCTTTTTCTCCATTTTGCCTTGCCTCCCTGCTTTTGCTTTTTCCTTACACTTTTTTACTGCTTACTTTCATTTTACCATCAAAAAAACTGCCGACACTTAAACAATCTGTTAAGTATCAGCAGTTTAAAATGCTTAACGGTGCATAAAGGCCAGAGCAATCTCATTGATCCCGAAAATCATCAGGTAGATCGCGATCAAGTAGACCGTGCTCATCCCCGCGATAACCGGTCTCATCAGCAGCATAACCCCGACAACCAGGCCCAGGATGTTCAAGAGCAGGTTGAAGAAGAAATACCAGCCGGTCTCAAAGAAACGCAGGTGCCAGGCAAAGACAATCCCGATCACCGAGTCGACGATGAACCAGATGGACACCACGATCGCGATCGTGTATGCCCCCACCTTGTTGTTCCACAGGAAGAAGATCCCGATCAAAATGTCAAAGATCCCCGATAAAAGAGTGGTCCAAGACGGGCCAAAAATCCCGTGAAAGCCCACATACATGGAAATCCAAGCGATCCCCTGCATGATCGACAAGACGGCCAGAATGATGACCAGGCCCCGCAAGCCCTTGCCAGGGTTGGCAAAGAGAAAAATGCTCAAAACGACGGAGATGACCCCAGCGATGAAGACGCCCCAGTCAAAGCCGCTTTTTTCGTTAAAGCCGGAATCAAACATAAGAATCATCCTTTCACACTAACGTAAAAATTCTGACAATTATTTGGCTTCCGCTTTCATTTTACAATATTTTGCTAAAAAGGTTTAGGGCTTGATTAAGATTCTTTTTCTTTATTTGCAAGACTGTTTTCAGTTAAAGCCTTGTCCCGGGCCAAAACTGGCTTGAGATACTTGCCAGTCCAGGATTCCGGGCAATCTGCCACTTCTTCCGGCGTCCCCGTGCAGACCACCTGGCCGCCTCGCTCGCCCCCATCAGGCCCCAGGTCAATCAGCCAATCAGCAGTCTTGATCACATCCAGGTTGTGTTCGATCACCAAAACCGTGTTGCCCTGGTCGACCAGGCGCTGAAGGACTTCCAGAAGGCGCTTGATGTCATCGGTGTGCAGACCCGTGGTTGGTTCGTCCAGGATATAGAAGTTCTTCCCCGTCGACAATTTCTGCAATTCACTGGCCAGTTTCATCCGCTGGGCTTCCCCGCCGGACAAAGTAGTGGCCGGCTGGCCCAGCTTGACATAACCCAGACCAACGTCGACGATGGTCTGCAGCTTGCGATGGATTTTAGGAATATTGACGAAGAAGTCGCAGGCTTCACTGATGGTCATGTCCAGGACCTGGGCGATATTCTTTTCCCGGTAGGTCACTTCCAGGGTTTCAGAATTGTAGCGCTGGCCGTGGCAGACTTCACAAGGAACGTAGACGTCCGGCAGGAAGTTCATTTCGATCTTGAGGATCCCGTCCCCGTGGCAGGTTTCGCAGCGCCCGCCCTTGACGTTGAAGGAGAAGCGGGCCTTGGTGTAGCCCCGCATCTTGGCTTCATTGGTCTGGGCAAAAAGGGTCCGGATATCGTCAAAGACGCTGGTGTAAGTCGCCGGGTTGCTCCGCGGGGTCCGGCCGATCGGGCTTTGGTCGATGTCGATCACTTTTTCAATATTCTTCCAGCCGGTCAGCTTGTCATACTTGCCCGGCTTGGCGGAATTATGGTTGAGCTTCTGGGCCAGGACCCGCTTTAAGATCTGGTTGACCAGGGTAGACTTCCCGGACCCGGAAACCCCGGTCACGACCACGAATTCACTCAAAGGAAATTCAACAGTAATGTTCTTCAGGTTGTTTTCCGCTGCTCCGGTCAATTTCAGCTTCTTGCCACTGCCCTTGCGCCGCTTCGATGGTACCGGGATAAACTTTTCTCCCCGCAGGTACTGGCCAGTCAAGGACTGAGGGTTGGCCATGACTTCTTCCGGCGTTCCGGCCGCCATAACCTCCCCGCCCTGGCTGCCGGCCCCTGGCCCCATGTCGATCAAGTAGTCAGCAGCCCGCATAGTTTCATCGTCGTGTTCAACGACAATCAAGGAGTTGCCCAGGTCCCGCATCCGCTTCAAAGACGCGATCAAGCGGTCGTTGTCCCGCTGGTGCAGGCCAATAGACGGTTCATCCAAGACATACATAACCCCGGACAGGTTGGATCCGATCTGGGTGGCCAGGCGGATCCGCTGGGCTTCCCCGCCGGATAAAGTCCCGGCTGATCGAGACAGGGTCAGGTAGTCCAGGCCGACGCTGACCAGGAAATTCAAGCGGTCGCAGACTTCTTTTAGGATCGGCTTGGCAATGGCAGCTTCCTGCTCGCTTAAGTCAACTTCCTTGAAAAAGTCCAGGCCATCCTTGATTGACAAGTCGCTGGCCTCGGCCAGGTTCTTGCCATTAACCTTGACGGCCAGGGCCTTTTCATTGAGCCGCTTGCCGTGGCAGACTTCACAAGGCAATTCAGTCATGTACTTGCCCATGACTTCCTGCATGAACTTGGACATCGGCTTGGCGTAGCGGCGGTCGACATTGTTGATCACCCCTTCAAAAGGCTGCTTGGTGTCGTTGACCCCGAAGTCCCCTTCCAAGTGGAAGTGGATTTCCTTGTCTGACCCATTCAAAATGATGTCCCTTTGCCGCTTGGTCAGCTTTTTAAAAGGCTTGTCCATCGGGATCTTCAAGGCTTCGCAGGCTTGCTCTAGCATCCCCATGTAGTACTTTGACCCTGCCCAAGGAGCCAGGGCTCCTTCAGCCAGGCTCTTGTCCTTGTCTGGAATAACTAGGTCCGGGTCAACCGCCAGCTTCATCCCCAAGCCGTCACAGGCCGGGCAGGCCCCGAAAGGTGCGTTGAAGGAGAAGAGGCGGGGCTCCATTTCCCCAACCGTGAAACCGCAAAGAGGACAGGCGTAGTATTCAGAGAAACTGAGCTTTTCGCCCCCGATCACGTCAACGTCCATATAGCCTTCAGACAGGCGCAGGGCTGCTTCAGCTGAGTCAAAGAGGCGGGACCGGATCCCATCTTTGATGACCAGGCGGTCAACCACGATTTCGATGTCATGGCGCTTGTTTTTCTCTAAAGCAAACTCTTCACTGGCCTCGTGCAGCTCGCCGTCAACGATCACCCGGACATAGCCGGCCCGGCGGATTCTGGCGAAAACCTCCTTGTGCTCGCCCCGCTTGCCCCGGATGACCGGGGACAAAAGCTGGATCTTGCTTCTTTCCGGCAAATCCAGGATCCGGGTCACCATCTGGTCAACCGACTGCCGCTGGATCAAGGTTCCGTCGTTTGGACAGTAAGGGTGGCCGACTCTGGCCCAAAGTAGGCGGAGGTAGTCGTTGATTTCAGTAACCGTACCGACCGTTGAGCGGGGGTTGTGGGAGGTCGTCTTCTGGTCGATGGAAATGGCCGGGTTAAGGCCGTCGATTGAGTCGACGTCGGCCTTGTCCATTTGCCCTAAAAACTGGCGGGCATAGCTGGACAGGGATTCCACGTAGCGGCGCCGGCCTTCAGCGTACAGGGTGTCAAAAGCCAGTGAGCTCTTGCCAGAACCCGATAAGCCAGTAATAACGACCAGCTGGTCTTTAGGAATGGTTACGTCGATGTCTTTTAAATTGTGCTCACGGGCACCGCGGATGACAATCTTTCTATCTGCCATTGAAGTCCTTGCCTTTCTTCTTAATCGGTTTTCTTACAGAGCCTTCCAATTCGATAATCGCGTCGCGGAGGTTAGCCGCGCTTTCAAAGTCTAAGCGCTTGGCCGCATCTTGCATCTGCTCTTTCAAGTTGGCGATCATCTGCTTCTTTTGCTTGGCCGTCAATTCGTCGAAGTTGAGGTCGGCGAAGGAGTCTGACTTTTCGGCTTCCTTGTCGGCCTTGACCACGGAGATCATGTCCCGGACCGGCTTGATGATGGTCTTTGGCACGATCCCATGCTCTTCATTGTACTTCATCTGGATGGCCCGGCGGCGGTTCGTTTCATCAATCGCCAGCTTCATGGAATCGGTGATCCGGTCAGCATACATGATAACTTCACCGTTGGCGTTCCGGGCCGCCCGGCCCATGGTCTGGATCAGCGGCCGGTAGGCCCGCAGGAAGCCTTCCTTGTCCGCGTCCAGAATGGCGACCAGGGAAACTTCCGGCACGTCGATCCCTTCCCTGAGCAGGTTGATCCCGATCAAAACGTCAAACTTGCCCAAGCGGAGGTCCCGGATGATCTGCATTCTTTCCAAAGTCTTAATGTCCGAGTGCAGGTAGCGGACCTTGATGCCCAGGTCTTTCAAGTAGTCAGTCAAGTCTTCCGCCATCTTCTTGGTCAAAGTCGTGACAAAAACCCGTTCCTTTCTTTCAATCCGCAGGTTGATTTCAGCGACCAGGTCGTCGATCTGCCCTTCAATTGGCCGGACCTCGATCTTCGGGTCCAAAAGGCCGGTTGGCCGGATGACCTGTTCCACGATCCGACTGGTCCGGTTTAATTCATAGTCACCCGGGGTGGCTGACACATACATGATCTGGTTGACATGCTGCTCAAATTCTTCCAGCTTCAAAGGCCGGTTGTCCAAGGCTGATGGCAGGCGGAAGCCATAGTCAATCAAGGTCTGCTTTCTGTTTCTGTCCCCGTTGTACATGGCCCGGATTTCCGGCATGGTGGCGTGGGATTCGTCGATTAAAATCAGGGAATCCTTAGGGAAAAAGTCCAAAAGGGTATAAGGCGGCTCACCAGCCTTGCGGTTTTCCATCTGCCGGGAGTAGTTTTCAATCCCGTTGGTGTAGCCGACTTCTCTCAGCATTTCCAAGTCGTAGGTGGTCCGCTGCTTGATTCTTTCTGCCTCCAGCAGCTTGCCTTCTTTTTCAAACTTCTTGACCTGGTCGTCCATCTCAGCCTTGATCCGGTCGATAGCGCCGGCCAGCTGGTCATCGTTGGTCATGAAGTGGGTGGCCGGGAAAAGGGAGATGCTGTCTCTGACCCCGTGCACTTCCCCGGTTAAGGGGTCGACTTCAACAATCCGGTCGATTTCGTCGCCAAAAAATTCAATCCGGTAGGCCCGGTCAGAATAGCCGGCCGGGAAAACTTCCACGACGTCGCCCCGGACCCGGAAGCGGCCCCGCTGGAAGTCGATGTCATTTCTGTCGTACTGGATGTTGACCAGGTCTCTGAGCAGGGTGTTTCTTTCGTATTCCTGGCCGGTATAGACATTTAACACGCTGGCCGCGTATTCTCTTGGGTCACCCAAGCCATAGATGCAGGAAACAGAAGCCACCACGATAACGTCATTTCTGGACATCAAGGCGCTGGTGGCGGCGTGCCGCAGCTGGTCGATTTCGTCGTTGATCGAGGCGTCTTTTTCAATATAAGTGTTCGACTGGGGCACATAGGCTTCTGGCTGGTAGTAGTCATAGTAGGAAACGAAGTATTCCACGGCATTGTTCGGGAAAAATTCCTTGAATTCATTGTAGAGCTGGCCAACCAGGGTCTTGTTGTGGGTAATGACCAGGGTCGGTTTGTTCATTTTGGCAATTACATTGGCCATGGTATAAGTCTTCCCCGTCCCCGTTGCCCCCTTGAGGATCTGCTCTTTATCGCCGGCCTGAAAACCGGCCGTCAGCTGATCGATGGCCTGCTGCTGGTCGCCGGCAGGCTTATATGGTGAGACGAGTTCAAATTTGTTGTTGTCTTGCCGCTTGATCACGGTTCTTCCCCCTTAACTTGCAATAATCAGTCGTATTCTATTTTACTACCCGAACATAGATTCTAACAATATTTTGCTCAAAGAAAAAACAGCAGACCACTTGTCTGCTGCTTTTAATATCTATTTCAAAAATCCCTTGGCTTGCAGATAGTTGTAAGCTTCCTGCCCGGCCACGCTGCCTTCGCCCACGGCGGTCGTTACCTGGCGTAAATCCTTTGGCCGCACGTCGCCGGCCGCGAAGATTCCTTCCTGCCGGGTCCGCATCAATTCGTCAGTTGGAATCCAGCCGTTTTCGTCCAGGATGTCCAGGCCTTCCAGGGCCTTGGTCACTGGCAAAACGCCCACGTAAATGAAGACACCCTTAGTGGCAAATTCCTTTTCTTCCCCGCTGACCTTGTCCTTGTAGCGGATCCCGCTGACCTTGCCGTCTTCGCCGACGATTTCTTCAGTCAAGGCGTTCCAGACGAACTTGATCTTCGGGTGCTTGAAGGCCTTCTCCTGCAGTTCCGGCTTGGCCCGCAGCTGGTCTCTTCTGTGAACGACCGTAACTGACTTGGCAGACTGGGCCAGGTAGAGCCCTTCCTGGATTGCTGAGTCGCCCCCTCCGATCACAGTCACGTCTTCATCTCTGAAGAAGGCTGCATCGCAGACGGCACAGTAAGAAACACCATGGCCGGAATAAGTTTCCTCCCCCGGCACGTTCAAGTGCTTGTGTTCAGAGCCAGTCGCGATGATCACGGCTGGAGCCAGGTATTCCTCGCTGTCGGTAATCACCCGCTTGTAGTCGCCTTCCAGCTTAACGGCCTGGACATCGCCATATTCATAGCTGGCCCCGGCATTTTGCACGGTTTGGTACATCTTTTCGCCCAGTTCCGGCCCCTGGACTTCCACAAAGCCCGGGTAATTATCGATGTCGGCAGTATTGTTCATCTGCCCCCCGTAAATCCCCCGGTCTAAGAGGACCGTCTTCAGGTTGGCCCGGGCCGCGTAAACTGCCGCCGTCATGCCGGCTGGACCGGCACCAATGATTACTACGTCAACTTCTTTGGTCATAAACAGCCTCCTTGTTACTTACTTTTTATAAGTAATATGATACAGGATTTTGCAAAGATTGCAAGTCTTTTTAGATTCTGATTTCCGGTCCCATCTGCCGGCTCATCATCAGCTTGATCTCATCGTCAATCTTGGCTCCCTCATAGAGAACCTTGTAGATGGAAGCTGAAATCGGCATGTCCAAGGAATACTTGTCGCAGATTTCGTGCACGGCCTTGACGGTCGTGGCCCCTTCAACAACCTGGCCCATGTTGGCCAAAACTTCGTCCAGGGGCTTGCCCTGGCCCAGCTGGTAGCCGCAGCGCCAGTTCCGGGAGTTAACGGATGTACAAGTGACGATCAAGTCGCCGATCCCAGACAGGCCGCTGAAGGTCCAAGGCTGGCCGCCAAAAGCCACGCCCAGGCGGGTAATTTCTGCCAGGCCCCGGGTCATCAAGGCTGCCTTGGCATTGTCCCCATAGCCCAGGCCCGCCAGGATCCCGGCCGCGATGGCGATGACGTTTTTCACGGCCCCGCCGACTTGGACCCCGATTGGGTCGTTGCTGGTATAAAAGCGGACGTAGTCATTGGAAAAGATCTTCTGCATCTTGGCCGCGTTGTCCATACTGGTTGAAGCCAGGGTAATGGCCGTCAGGTCCTTTTGGGCGGTGTTTTCCGCGTGGCTGGGACCGGACAGGACGATCATCTTGTCAAAGCCGTCCGGGTAGATTTCATCTTTAAAAATCTGCAAAACCAGCTTTTTAGTCCCCGGCTCAATCCCCTTGGTGGCCGAAACCAGGTAAGGCTGGCGGCCATTTTCGTCTAAGACCTGCCGGACTGCTTTAGCCACTGACCGGATCGCGCTGGTCGGCACGGCGAACAGGATAACGTCACAGTCTTTCAGAACCTGCCCCATGTCGGTGCTGGCCCAAACGCTGGGGTTCAAGGTCCAGTCCTTCATGTAGTGCAGGTTAGTGTGGTCTTGGTTAATCTCATCAGCAATAACTTGCCGGTGGGCGTAAAGGGCCACATCATGGCCGTTGTCAGCCAGCATGGAGGCCAGGACTGACCCCCAGGAGCCGGCGCCTAAAACGGAAATTTTTGTCATTTTTTCTACCTCTCGTATGGATATTTTAACCCGCTTCCTTCAAGATACCACTTTGGCTTGACCTTGACACGCCGGTAGACAAATAAAATAACAACTGCAATTAAAAGCAGGAGGCTGAGGGCCTGGGAAACCCGGATGACGCCAAAGATGTAGAGGCTGTCCGTCCGCATCCCTTCCACGAAAAAGCGGACCACGGAGTACCAGGCCAGGTAAAGCATGAAGACTTCCCCCTGCTTGAAGAGGTGCTTCTTGTGGCGCAGGGAAAGGATGATGATTAGGCCGATCAGGTTTAAGAAGGATTCATACAAGAAGGTCGGCTTGTAGTAGCTGCCATTAATGTACATCTGGTCGATGATGAACTGGGGCAAGTGGAGATTTTGCAGATACTGTAGGCTGCACTTGGCTCCGTGGGCCTCCTGGTTCATAAAATTGCCCCACCGGCCTAGGACCTGGGCCGCCATTACGCCCGGCGCCACGATGTCCAGGACCAGAAATGGCGGCAAGAAGCGCCGGTAGCAGAAGACCAAAAGGACGATCGCCCCGGCGATCAAGCCCCCGTAAATAGCAATCCCTCCGTTCCAGATGGCGATAATTTCATCCGGGTGCTGGGAGAAGTAGCTCCATTCAAAAATGACATAGTAGATCCGGGCCCCGATAAAGCCGATCGGCACGCCCCACAAGAGCAGGTCGATGAAGTCATCGCTCATGATCTGCCGTCTTTGCCCTTCTCTGATCGACATGAAGGTGGCCAGCAGGATCCCGCAGGCGATGATGATTCCGTACCAGCGGACATGAATGTCCCCAATACTGAAGGCGATTGGATTCAATGCTAAAGTCACTAGTCGTCTTCACCCCGCTTTTCTTCTTCCGTATTTTCCGCGATCAGACTGGTTAGGTTTTCATCAAAAGTCTTGGCCGCGTCAAAGCCCATGGCCTTAGCTCTGAAGTTCATGACGGCCACTTCCACGATGTTTTCCATGTTCCGGCCGACCTTGACCGGAATAGTGACCTGGGGAACCGCGATCCCGCAGATGATTCGGGTATTTTCCTGGAAGCCCAGACGGTCATAGTTGGCCTTGGAGTCCCAGTTGGTCAGGTTGATGACCAGGGAGATCTCAGTTTCATCCTTGATGGCCCCAATCCCGAAGAGCTTGAGGACGTCAATGATCCCGATCCCCCGGATTTCCATCAAGTGCTTCAAAATACGAGGAGCTTCCCCAATCACGGTCTCGTGGTCTCTTTGGTAGACATCCACCCGGTCGTCAGCGATCAAGCGGTGGCCGTGCTGCACCAGGGCCAGGGCGGTTTCGGACTTGCCGACCCCGGATTCCCCGGTCAAGAGGACCCCCATCCCGAAGACTTCAACCAGGACCCCGTGAACGCTGCTTCTTTCCGCCAGCTTGACGGCCAGGTACTGGGTGATCATGCTCATCAAGTAGGTCGTGGCGTCGTTGGAAATCAAGATCGGAGTCCCGGCTGCTTCTGCCGCCTCCTTCAGTTCAACTGGCACCGGCAGGTTGCGGGAAACCAGCAGGCAGGGTGTTTCTTTCTGGCAGATTTTTTCAAAAACTTTCCGGCGCAGGTCGTGGTCCAGCCGGGCAGCGTAGGAAATTTCCGTTCTGCCCAGAAGCTGGACCCGGTCAGCCGGGTAAAAGTCAAAGTAGCCGCTCAATTCCAGTCCCGGCCGGTAAACGTCGGAAACCGAAATCTTCTTGCCAGCCACGCATTCCTGTCCCTGCAGAACCCGCAGGTTGGAATTGTCATTAATGAGCTCAGTTAGTTTTACCGTGTTCGTCATCATGTGCCTCACTATCATCAACATCTCGCACTGTCACATCTTGCGCCTGTTTCCGCGGCCGCTCCGGATCTGCCTGGCCTGGCTTGAACCAGTCGGGCTCCGGCCGGCTGGGCAGCTTGTATTTCTTCCGCCAGTAAAAGCGGTAGTAGAGCCATAAAAGCAAAATTACGACCAGGCCCACCGGCAACAAGGCAATCAAGGCCTTGAAGAAAACCGAGAGCAGGGCCAGGGCGACTACCGCCGCCAAAACCAGCAGCACTATCGTGGTAAATGACATATTTTTCCTCTTATTCTGGATTCTCCTGGCTCAAACGCCACTGCAGGTAGGCGTAGATGAAGGGATCCAGCTTCCCGTCCATCACCCCGCCCACATCGGCGGTTTCATAGCCGGTCCGGTGGTCTTTGACCATGCTGTATGGGTGGAAGACGTAAGACCGGATCTGCGATCCCCAGGCAATGTCCAATTGCTCACCCTTCAAGGCCGCCTTTTCCTTGCGCTTCTTTTCTTCTTCCAGGTGGAAAAGCTTAGCCCGCATTTCATTCATGGCCGTGTCCCGGTTCTGGAACTGGGACCGCTGGGCCTGGGAAGTCGTCACGATCCCGGTTGGGATGTGGGTAATCCGAACGGCACTGGAAGTCTTGTTAATGTGCTGGCCGCCCGCCCCGGATGACCGGTAGACGTCAATTCTGAGGTCCTTAGGGTCAATGTCGATTTCAATGGAGTCATCGACTTCGGGGATAACTTCAACCGAGGCAAAAGAAGTATGCCGTCTTTTGGCTGAGTCAAAAGGCGAAATCCGGACCAGGCGGTGAACGCCATGTTCAGACTTCAGCAGCCCATAGGCATTCTTGCCGGAAATCCGGACGCTGACGCTCTTTAAGCCGGCTTCATCACCTGGTTCAAAGTTGTTGACTTCAAACTTAAGGCCGCGGGAGTCGCAATAGCGCTGGTACATCCGGAGCAGCATGTTCCCCCAGTCCATGGCTTCAGTGCCGCCGGCCCCCGGGTGGATTTCCATCAAGGCATTATGGTCATCGTACTCGCCCGACAAGAGCAGGTTCAGTTCATACTGGTGGAACTCTTCCTGCAGCTTGGCCAGCTGGTCTTCGGTGTCCTTTTGCAGGTCTGCGTCTGCTTCCAGGCGCAGCAATTCCAGGGCCGTTTCTTCATCGGTCAGGTCTTTTTCCAGAGCCAGGAAGGAGTCCCGCTTTTCCTTGAGCAGGTTGGTCTCACTGATCAATTTCTGGGCCTTTTCCTGATTGTCCCAAAAGCCCGGTTCCGCCATCTTGGCTTCGTTGATTTCAATGCTTTCGCTGATATTATCGAAGTCAAAGAGACCCCCTGAAATGGTTAAGCCGGGTCCGCAACTCGTCTAAAGCATTTTGAATTTCACTGATTTCCATTGTCTTTTTCCTTTGCTAAAAATAATCTTTTTTGTTCACTACAATTATAACCAAAAAGAGGGGGCTCCCGCCCCCTCTTTGCTGATTTATTACCGACTCAAGTTGTTTCTGATCTGAGCCTTCATGAAGAGGCGAGTCACGTCAAACTCGATGTCGCTGATCATTTCTTCAAACATGTTGTAGCCGGAGTCCTGGTATTCAACCAGCGGGTTCAGCTGGCCGTAGCCCCGCAGGCCGATTGACTGCCGCAATTGGTCCATGGCGTCAATGTGGTTGGTCCAGTGTTCGTCAACTACGCGGAGGATAACCACCTTTTCAAATTCCAGCATTTGTTCCGGATCAGCCAGGGCAGCTTCCTTTTCCTGGTAGTTGTCTTCAACCAATTGGTAAAGCTGCTGCTTAAGGGCATCTGGCGTGAAGGTCTTGAAGTCGATTTCTGAATCAACGTATTCTTCACTGGCCAGGCTGGACACGATAAAGTCGCGCAAGGAGTCCAGGCGCCAAGTCGACCGGTCGCCTTGGGTGAACATGTCCACTTGGTGGTCGATAGTCCGGTGAATCATCGGCAGCAAGACACTCTTCAAAGACTGCTGCTCATCGATAACCTGCATCCGTTCCTTGTAGATGATTTCACGCTGGATCCGCATAACGTCGTCGTATTGCAGGGTCTGCTTCCGGGTGTCGTAGTTGTTCCCTTCAACCCGCTTTTGGGCTGATTCAACCTGGCGGGTGATCAAGCGGCTTTCGATGACCTTGTCGTCGTCATTGTCGGACAGGCGGTCAAGGAAGTCCTTGACCCGGTCGCCCCCGAAGCGCTTCATCAAGTCGTCTTCCAAGGACAGGTAGAAGCGGGTGTAACCCGGGTCACCCTGCCGGCCGGACCGGCCCCGCAGCTGGTTGTCGATACGGCGGGATTCGTGTCTTTCAGTCCCGATTACGGCCAAACCGCCCAGTTCCTTGACGCCAGGCCCCAGCTTGATGTCAGTCCCACGCCCGGCCATGTTGGTGGCAATCGTAACTGCCCCTCTTTGGCCGGCATTCATGATGATGGCTGCTTCCTTGGCGTGGTTCTTGGCGTTCAAGACAGCGTGCGGGATGTGTTCCTTGTCCAGCATGTGGCTCAAGCGTTCAGAAGATTCAATGGCCACCGTGCCGACCAGGATTGGCTGGCCCTTGGCGTGCCGCTCCTTGATTTCGTCAACCACGGCCTTGAACTTGGAGTCCAGGGTCGGGTAGAGCAGGTCGGGCATGTCCTGTCTGATAACTGGCCGGTTGGTCGGGATGGTGATGACTTCCATGTTGTAGATTTCACGGAATTCTTCTTCTTCAGTCTTGGCCGTACCGGTCATCCCGGACAGCTTCTGGTACATTCTGAAGTAGTTCTGGTAAGTAATCGTGGCCTGGGTCTGGGATTCTTCCTGGATCTTGACCCCTTCCTTGGCTTCGATGGCCTGGTGCAGGCCGTCTGAGTAGCGGCGGCCTTCCATAACACGGCCGGTAAAGGAGTCAACGATCAAGACTTCACCATCTTGAACCACGTAGTCGATGTCCTTGAGCATGATGTAGTTAGCCCGTAGGGCTTGGTCGATGTGGTGAACCAGCTTCTGGTTTTCAACGTCGTAAAGGTTCTTGAGACCGAAGTGGTCGCAGGCCTTCTGGATCCCGGTTCTGGTCAGGGAAATGGTCTTAGTTGGCCAGTCGATCTTATAGTCGCCGTGGTCTTCATCGTCATCGGCGTCGTTGTCGCTCTTGTCTTCAACTAGCTTCTTGACGAAGCGGTCAGCCCGGACGTAGTCGGCGTTGGCTTGTTCAGCTTCACCGGAAATGATCAAAGGCGTCCGCGCTTCGTCGATCAAGATGGAGTCAACTTCGTCGATGATGGCGTAGTTAAGCGGACGCTGCACCATTTGTTCCTTGTAGACAACCATGTTGTCCCGGAGGTAGTCAAAGCCCAGTTCGGAGTTGGTTGAGTAAGTTACGTCGCAGGCGTAAGCTTCCCGCTTTTCTTCCGGGGACATGGTGCTGACGTTCAAGCCGACCGTCAGGCCCAGCCAGCGGTAGAGCTGGCCCATTTCAGTTTCGTCACGGCTGGACAGGTATTCGTTGACAGTAACAACGTGCACGCCCTTACCGGACAAAGCGTTGAGGTAAACTGGCATGGTAGCCGTCAAGGTCTTACCTTCACCAGTCATCATTTCAGCAATGTTGCCCCGGTGCAGGGCGATCCCGCCGAGGATCTGCACGCGGAATGGGTACAGGCCCAGAACCCGCTTGGAAGCTTCCCGGGATACGGCAAAGGCTTCCGGCAGCAGGTCATCCAAGCTTTCGCCCTTTTCAATCCGGCTCCGAAATTCCGGCGTCTTGGCCTGCAATTCTTCGTCAGAGAGAGCGGCCATTTGGTCAGCGTATGACTCTACTTGGTCAGCAATTTTTTCAAAACGCTTAAGTTCTCTTTTATCAGCGTTGTATAACTTCTTTAAAATGTTTGCCATCTAATCGTCCTTAATTCTGATATTTAGTCTAAAATCACAGAATAATTTTAACATGTAAATGCCAAAAATTAAAATAATCTACAAAAATAAGCAGGGCACAATAATCATCATGCCCTGCCTGGCTTGTAGCCTTAGTATTCAGTTGGATAAGCGGCGAAACTATTCGTTAGTTTCAATCAAGCCGTAGCTGCCGTCGTTGCGGCGGTAAACCACGCTGGTGCCGTTGG